>JAPKZH010000643.1 GCA_026393905.1 Candidatus Aminicenantota bacterium | reverse complement strand
AAGACCGGGTCCCCACATCGAATCTCCACATGGGCGGCCGTACATTCCTTGACCAGAATATCCAAAATCCCGGACGCCTTCCGGGACAGGGGAAACACTTTTCCGCCGGGCTCCGTGATGAGCGGCAGTCCCCGTTCTGTGAAGAACGAAATCAAATCCCGATTTTGGAAATTCATCAGGGCGGGTTTGAGAAACCAGCCGTTGTCTCCATAATGGGAAAGAAATGATCCGATTTCCTCTTCATGGGTGATATTGCACTGCCCCGAACCGGAGAGGAGGAGCTTCCGGCCCGGCAGGGGCTTTTTTTCAACGATCAGAATTTTTCGCCCGTTTCCCGCCGCCCTCAAGGCGCAGAAGAGTCCGGCCGGCCCGCCACCGATCACGACCAGCGAATACTTTTCCATCTTGATCAAGACCGGTTGAAAGATGACATAGGGGTACTCATGGCTCGTCGGATCAAATAATACCATAGATGAGGAAAAACTCTTCCCGGCCGGGAATCTTTTTTTCGTCAAGGAACATTTTGGAAACCGGTTTCGTATTTATATTTGGACCCAATAAAAATGCGGAGGGCCCGCCTGATTCGACAACAGGATTAAAGACCATGAGAAAAGCCGGGACGAGTAAAACCAAAAACCCGGTTCCCCGGCTTGCCTCCGCACTCTTGAGTCTGTTCACCCCCTTCGAGAATCGAGCTTCCATTCTGTGTCAATAACATGGTATCTGATAGGTGGATGGGTGCGGCATGAGAATCCTCACGGCAGAGTTTATCAGAAGTTGTGCGGGGCCGGAACAGTTTCTGAAAGGTGAACTCCCGGAAGTCGCCTTTATCGGACGGTCGAACGTCGGAAAGTCCTCTCTCATCAACTCCCTCTTGCAGCGCAAGGGGCTAGCCAAGGTGAGCCGCACGCCGGGAAAGACGCGCTTGGTCAATCTCTTTCGAGTCACCAGCGACGATCCTGGGTTGGCGCGATTCGTGGTGGTGGATTTGCCCGGGTATGGATACGCGAAGGTGTCGAAAGCGCTGCGGGCTCAGTGGGCGCCATTGATCGAGCAGTATCTCGACGGGAGTGAACAGCTGCGCGCGGTAGTGTTGTTGGTGGAAAGCCGGGTGCTGAGCAAACAAGACAGTCAGACGATCGCCTGGCTCTCGTCCGTCGGACGATCTCCCATCGTGGTGGCGACGAAAGTGGACAAGTTAAAAATGAGCGAGCGCGTCAGTGCGCTTCGTCGGCTGCAGGAAGGGCTGGGATTGGTCGCCGACGACGATTTTATTCCTTACTCGTCGGTGACGGGCGAGGGGCGGGACCGGTTGTGGGCGGTCGTGAAAGAGCGGATTCGAACTTGATCTCGATGTAGGCCTTGTTCTTGAGGTGAGCTACTCCCCAAAAACTGGACAGGGGGTATAAGTGGTCCGGCCAATTTTCGTCTAATCCGGTGCTTCGAACGGCTTCCGGGATACTTTCTTGTGTTTTCCAGATGTTCTTGACACCTTTTCGAGTCCTAAGCTACAATCCCACACGATGGTTGGATGGGAGAATGGAGACAAGGATGTTCACTCGGCCAGTGCAGCCAAAAAACCAAATTCTTACAAATTTAGTCCCTGCGCCGGAATGGCCTTCCCCCGCCTCATGAATTCCTTAAAATCCAAGTCTCCTGGATTAGCCGTCCGGTCGTTCCCCTTACCCTCCGAATCATCCTTAGCGGCGATTGACTCGGTTCGAAGTCCGTTTCACACTGATCCTTGTGATTCATCCGATGAATAATGAGCGAAAGTGCGGTCTTCCCCAAGTAAGGGAGGATGCCGTCGAGGAGGCTCGCATGATGAGAAAATCCATCGTTTTAGTGCTTCTTCTTCTGATTCCGGGATGGACAGCAGCGCATGTCAATCAGGTCGATCTCGGGTTGTCCCTCGCCGACGGAAAACTCCAGGGTTACTATCTGGCCGTCGGGGATTATTATGGCGTTCCGCAGCGGGATGTGATGCTCGTCCGGGAGCGCTACCGCCTCCGTGACGAGGAGCTGCCCGTCGCTTTCTTTCTCGCCGCTCAGGCCCGGATCAAGCCTTCTGTCGTTCTCGATCTCCGGATCGGCGGGATGTCGTGGCTCGACATCGCTTTCCGTCACGG
Source organism: Candidatus Aminicenantota bacterium (assembly GCA_026393905.1). Taxonomy (GTDB): domain Bacteria; phylum Acidobacteriota; class Aminicenantia; order Aminicenantales; family UBA4085; genus JAPKZH01. The sequence goes on along the minus strand of JAPKZH010000643.1, from coordinate 36,793 downwards.
CCTCACTCCGGAGATTTTTTATGTCCCTGTGAAGGTGGGAAGGATCGGTCCTCCGTACGGCAACGCCTACGGGTACTTTAAGAAGTACCGGGCCAATCGGGAGTGGAAAAGAGTCGTCCTGAGCGATCATGAGGTTGTCGACCGCTCATCGGCTGGGTTACGAGGATAAAATCCGCTATGTGAAATCGTTCCTTCCCAACCTAACTCTTCAATGAGTTTCGTGACGCCCTATTTGTTATTGGAAACCATAGCTTAGGAGAAATCAATCCCTGTCCGAATTTCGCTGACGTCAAGCAAGCCAGATTACTAGGGGCGTTCCAGCTTCAGGAACGCGCCTCCGTTATTTTACGAGACCTAAGCTTTGACGGCGATTCTATTAATGGCGCATTCGCCCGCGCCCGGGGTCCTTCTAGAAACCCCCGGGCCCTCGGATGGCCATACATACCAGGCGCAAGCTTCTCCCAGACATTCGGCCTCGCCCTTTTGGGGATTGCTAATTATCCCTCCAAGACCGGATTTGATAGCGCGCAAAAGCAAAGGACATACACGCATTTTAACCTCCTAACGTTAATTTACTTCACATAATAAGGTGCAAGAGAATGAGCCAGGCGGCACGTTCCGGTAATTTTATTAACTCGATATATTCCCCTTTCCGGCGCTACTACTACGACCCAAGTAGAACTATAAGCCATTAGCCCTAAAACAATTATGGCAAGAATAGTCCCCATAATTTTAATCTTTTTCATCCCTTCTCCTTCGGGCGACAGCCCAAAAAACTTTGTTTTTATTATAAAAAATTCTTAGCGTCAACGCCAGCGGCCTTTTTTTGCCTTAGAAGTCAATCTTGAATACACCCGCCCTTTACAATTCCTATCGTTTCGCTCAAATTGTGCCACGTCTTTTGCCACGTCCGAAGGGCTGTTTTTGACTCTTTATGGCTTTATCCGGCTGCGGATCCGGGCCTCCCCCGGCCTCTATCTGTAATCTATTGACAATGAATCCTATGGTATGAAAAAATAGCTTCGAGGGAGGGAAAATGAAAGGCAAAAAATTAATCATCTTTTTTCTTTGTTTGATTCTAGCTTCATGTATGCCGACGCCACCGAAACCGCGTCAAATTCAAAATAGTTTTCAAATCGAGAAGCCTTTTGACGCGGTATGGACGGCCGTCATCGAGGTCTTTTCTGAATTGAGTCTTCCGATTATAAACATCGAAAAAGCATCGGGACTTATCGTCACGGATTGGATTTCGTTTGATAGTTCAAAGGTCTATTCGTATATGGATTGTGGAGACTTGTCTGCATTGGCTTTCAACCAAAAAACACGCCGGGGAAAATTCAACGTCTTCGTCAAGAAAACCGATGAGAAAAACTGCGAGATGAAAATAAATTCCGTCTTCGAGACGGCCGTCTTCTATAGTGGCGGCGTGCAAACATTCCCCTGCGTCTCAAAGGGTGCATTAGAGGCCGAAGTTTATAAGAGGGTCACAGAAAAGATTAAATGACTCCCAGGACCTAAGCCCCCCCCGCCTATTTTTCGGCTCCCGTCCTTTTATAATTCCTATCGTTTCGCTCAAATTGTGCATAGCGTTTTGCCGGGTCTTTTGGGCTTTTTTTGGCTCTTTTTGGCTTTATTCGGCTATGCGGCGATTTTGGAGAGTTTTCTCATAAAGCGCTGATTCCAAAGGGTTATATGGGGGGAAAAGGAAGCGCGCCAGAGAGGACTCGAACCTCCGACCTTCTGATTCGTAGTCAGGCGCTCTATCCAACTGAGCTACTGGCGCGCCAGGTGATCGGGCCTTATTATGCCAGATTTCAGAGAAATTATTAAGCCTTTTTGAGAAATCGCAGAATGATGAGATCGCCACGGCGCAGAGCGCCTCGCGATGACATGCCATGTATAGCTTTGACACCAATCTGCACGGCACGGCGCAAAGCGCCTCGCGATGACCTTATTTTTTCAAGACTGCAATAGGCGCTGACACTATATTTTCAAGACGGCGGAGCCGCTGATCTGGCCTTCCTTGAGAAGGCACAATACCTTGTTCGCTTCAGCCAAAGGAAAAATTCGGGTTGTGGTCCGGATCGGGATTTCGGCCGCGATCTTGAGCAGCTCTTCTCCGTCCTGGCGGGTGGCATTGGCAACACTTCGCAGCGTACGCTCGTGATAGAGATATTTCTGGTAATCCATTTCCGGGATCGGAGTCATATAAATCCCGGCCAAGGCGACCGTTCCGCCCTTCTCCGTATTCAACAGCGCGTCGAGAACCAGCGGCCCGGCCGGTGCGAAGATGATCGCGCTGTTCGTTTTCTTCGGCGGGACTTCTTGGGCCGTTCCCGTCCATGCCGCGCCCAGCTTTCGGGCGAGGTCCTGATGTTTCTTGCTCCTCGAAAACACATAAACGCGGCATCCCCAATGCACGGCGACCTGGATCGCCACATGCGCAGACGCTCCGAATCCATATAATCCCAGGCATCCTCCCGGCCTGATATTGCTCAGCCTCAAGGCGCGGTAGCCGATAATTCCAGCGCACAGGAGCGGCGAAGCTTCCTCGTCAGTAAAGATTTCCGGAATGGCATAGGCGAATTTCTCAGGGATGGTCATGTATTCGGCGTACCCGCCGTTGACATGATAGCCGGTGAAGCGGCCGTTTTCGCACAAATTCTCCCGCCCGCTTAAGCAGAAGGCGCATTTGCCACAGGCGTAATGCAGCCATGCCGCGCCGATACGATCCCCTTTTTTAAAGCGGCCAGTCCCCTGCCCCGCCCCCTCCACAATTCCCACGACCTGGTGCCCGGGAATGACGGGCAGCACAGCTTCAGGGAGTTCTCCTTCAACCGTATGAAGGTCTGTATGGCAAACCCCGCAGACATTGACTTTGATAAGAATGTCCTCAGCGCCGGGCTGAGGCGCCGGCATCTCGGCGAGCTCCAAAGGATTTTTTTCAATCGGCCCGAATTGCCTTAAGATCATCGCTTTCATTGGCTCGTTCTCCCACGAGATTGCCAGGCTCGCCGCGCGCGCAATGACAAAAAAATGATGGCCTTCGACGACCGTATTACTGCTTATTCTTCACGGCCGGCCTTTCTTGGCCTTCGCCTGCAGCCTTCGGATTTTATCGTTAAGCCTCTCCAGCCTGTGTTCAAAATCCCTCTGGAAGTTCAGCGAAACATTCATGGATATGGTCAGGCCTTCCTCGGCCATTCGTTTGGCATCTTCCAATTTCCCGGTCTTATGCTCAAAATACATGGCCAGCTCTTTATAACAAAACAACTGGTCCTCCCGGGATAGGTCCTGCCAGAGCGAGATGGCCTTTTCCCAGTCCTCGTTTTTCTTGAAATGGTAGGAAAGCTTGCGTTTGATGTTGAGGGCCAGCTCTTGGGGCAGATCACCTTCTAGGGCGCGCTGGAATAGCTCCATGGACTTCTCGACGTGGCCAGCGCTCTCGAAGACCTTACCCACGCCGATCAGATCCATGGCATCGAAATCTTCGCTATCCGGCGGTTCGCGTCCCTCCAAGAAGAGCTTGGACGCAGCGATGAGCAGGCCCAGGAGCGAAAGGATGTCCTCCTGATTGTGGTAGAGGACGGGCTCCATCAGGGAAAAATTCCCCGTCCTCAAAAACTCAAAATACCTGGAGGGTATTTCTGCGGAAGGGATGTCCTCGGCGCGCTCCGCCTCGACGATCTGCTGGGCCAGATGAAAAAGACGGCAGCTTTCGTGCTTGTGCTTCCAGAGGCTTCGTGCGGAGAAGAGCAAATCCAGATGCGGGAGGTCGGACATCGGGAAAGGCCGCCTGTACATTATAAACCGCGTTTCGAGCAGAGGCATATCGAAAGCCTTCCCGTTATACGTCACGACGGATTGGAAATTCATCTCGGAAAAAAAACGGCCGATCTCCTTGATCATCCGCTCTTCCTCGCCGAGCTCGCCCAGGAAATATTGGGCGACGTTGAATCGATTGTCCCGGTAATAGCCCATGCCGACGAGGAACGGCACCGTCCCCGTGCCGCCGGACAAGCCCGTCGTTTCGAGGTCCACAAAAAGCGCCGTCGATAGATCGAGGGCTTCGAAGGCGCTGTCCCGCCCTAAAAAATAAAGGACATCGCCCTTGATCTTCAGGCCCTCGGCCAGGATATTTTTTCCGTATTTCGTCTGAAGAGGATAGGGATTTTCATAGAACAGCAGCGGCTCGCGCGGGACCGGCTCGAACGCCGCTTTGGCGGGCTTCTTCTCTTTCTGGGCCCCGGTCAGGTCGATGAGTTTTTGAAGCTTTTCTTTGACCGATAGTGCTTCCGCCCGATTGATCTTCTCCCAGGTGTCTTCGATCGCGCCAGGCCGGGTCTTCGAAACCCGCGAGCGCAGCGCCCGCTCTTTTTTCAGGCGCTTGAGTTTATCGTCGATATTCGTGCCCAATGGCTGCTTACACTCCCATAAACTGAAGCAGGACCGTCCGGGTCCTCGCCCTGTTGTCAAAATCCACGAAGACGATCTGCTGCCATGTGCCCAGGCTGAGCCTTCCGTCCGAAAAAGGGACGTTCATGGACGGCCCGATCAGGGCGGCCCGAACGTGGGAGAATCCGTTTCCGTCGCCCCACCGCTTATCATGATTGTAGGGGATGTTGCTCGGCGCAAGCTTCTCCATCAACCGGGAAAAATCCTCGACCAGGCCGGGCTCGTATTCTATGGTCGTCACACCGCCCGTGGAGCCGGGAACGAAGATATTGACGATGCCGTCTTTGAGCCGATTGGCCATGAGTCGCTTTTCCACGAGGCCCGTCAAGTCTTTTATGTCATTAAAGCCCTCGGTCGAGAAGCTTACGGAATCGCTGATGATTTTCATGGATGGACTCCTAATCGCGGCATAATCATACAAAAAATAGACGCCGAGGAAAAGAGGATAAGTTTATGGGGTCAAACCTACTCGTTACGCACAATACTCCAGGGGAACATGCGTAACGAGTAGGTTTGACCCCGGTCCTTTTGTTGAATGTTGAGGTTTGACCCCGAATCGTGGTATTAAAGGAGACGGAATGAGTCGGCAGTATTTTCTGGCCTTTGACCTGGGCGCGGAAAGCGGCCGGGCGGTCCTCGGCACCCTTGAAAACGAGATCATCAGCATCCGGGAGCTCCACCGATTTCCGAACGCCCCCCTCTCGCTCTTCGGACACCTGCACTGGAATATCTTCAACCTCTTCGAGGACATCAAGAAAGGCATGAAAATCTGCGCCTCGGAGATCACCGCCCGGCTCGAAAGCCTGGCCGTGGACACTTGGGGGGTCGATTTCGGACTGCTCGCCGGCGACGGGAGCATTCTCGGTCTGCCTTATGCCTACCGCGACCCGAGAAACGTCCAGGCCATGAAAAAATTCCTCGCGATATTCCCGAAAGAAAGAATCTACGAGCTCACCGGCATCCAGTTCATGCCGTTCAACTCGCTGTTTCAACTGTACGCCCTCGTTATCGACAATTCCCCTTTTCTCAAGTCCGCAACCGACCTGCTTTTCATGCCGGACCTATTCACATATCTTCTGACCGGAGTGAAAACGACCGAAGCGACCATCGCTTCGACCTCCCAGCTTTATAATCCGCGCCAAGGAAGTTGGAATGAAGAGCTTTTCTCGGCCCTCGGCATCTCCAGATCCATCATGCAAAGCCCTCTCCGTCCCGGCACGGTCGTCGCATCAATCCTGCCCGCCGTGTCCCAGGAGACGGGCCTCGGTGACGTCCCCGCGGTCGCCACGGCCGGCCACGACACGGGCTCAGCCGTCGCCGCCGTCCCCGCTCTCGGCAAGAATTGGGCTTACATCAGCTCCGGGACCTGGTCCCTGATGGGGATCGAATCGCCGCAGCCGCTCATCACGCCTCGGACGCTCCAGCTCAATTTCACAAACGAAGGCGGAATGGCGGGTACAACCCGATTTCTGAAAAACGTCACGGGCCTCTGGCTCGTCCAGCAGTGCCGGAAAAAATGGAGCTCGGATCGCCCGCTGAGCTATGAAGAGATGCGGACCATGGCGGCATCAGCGACGCCGTTCAAAGCCATGATCGACCCGGACGCTCCGGATTTTCTCAACCCTCCCGATATGCCCGCAGCCATCCAAAATTTCTGCCGGAAAACCGGCCAGCCCGTTCCTTCAACTCCTGGAGAGATCCTCCGCTGCGCCATCGAAAGCCTGACCCTGAAATACCGAATGGTCCTTGAGGAACTGAGGCAGGTCTCCCCTCACCCGATCGAGAAGATCCACATCATCGGCGGCGGAAGCCAACACATCACCCTCTGCCAATTCACGGCCGACGCGACATCGCTTCCGGTCATCACCGGCCCGGTTGAAGCGACGGCCATCGGCAACATCATGGGACAGGCCCTGGCGCTCGGCTATGTCCGGTCGCTTGAGGAGATCCGGGCGATCATCGCCCATTCCTCTGAGCTTCAGACATACGAGCCGCGAGAGACAACCGCTTGGCAAGCGGCCTATGACCGCTTCAAGACCATTGTTGATAAATAACAGACGGAGGACGGCATGAATCCCGGCAAGATTGAAAAAGCCTACCGGCTGGCCCAGGAGCTCTACGCGGAATTCGGCGTGGACACGGAACACGCCCTGAGCCAGCTGAAAAAAATCGCCATTTCGCTCCACTGCTGGCAGGGGGATGATGTCGGCGGTTTTGAAAAACCTGATGCCGTCCTTTCCGGGGCCGGGCTTCAGGTGACAGGGAACTATCCCGGAAAAGCGCGAACCGTGGAAGAGCTGCGGCTGGACCTCCATCAGGCCTTTGCCCTGATCCCGGGATCGCACCGGCTGAACCTCCACGCCATCTACGGCGAGTTCGGCGGGAAGCCCGTGGACCGGGACGAAATCAGCGCCGAGCATTTCAAGGGCTGGGTCGACTGGGCCAATCGGGAAGAGCTGAAGCTGGATTTCAACGCGACATGCTTCTCCCACCCCAAAGCGGCCTCCGGCTTTACCCTCAGCAGCCCGGAGAAAGCCGTCCGCAAATTCTGGATCGAACACGTGAAACGCTGCCGCAAGATCAGCGTTTTCATGGGCCGCGAACTCAAGAGTCCCTGCCTTCACAACCTTTGGATCCCCGACGGGTCCAAAGAAGCGCCCACCGACCGCTGGAAATACCGTCGGCTGCTCAAGGAATCCCTGGACGAGATCTACGAGGCCGAGTACAGCCCCCAGCAGATGAAGGATTCGCTGGAAAGCAAGCTCTTCGGCATCGGCTCCGAATCTTTCGTGACGGGCTCTCACGAATTTTACCTGGCCTATGCCCTCAGCAAGAGAAAAATGGTCTGCCTCGACCTTGGCCACTTCCATCCCACAGAATCCGTCGCCGACAAGATCTCGGCCATTCTCCTATTTTCGCCGGGGATCGTTTTCCATCTCAGCCGCGGCATCCGCTGGGACAGCGACCACGTCGTCATCCTCAATGACGAGATCCAGGCTTTAGCCGAGGAAATCATCCGTTGCCAGGCGCTGGACAAAGTCCATATCGCCCTGGATTACTTCGACGCCAGCCTGAACCGGGTCGGCGCCTGGGTGGCCGGGGCGCGCGCCGCGCTGAAAGCGTTCCTGGTGGCCCTGCTTCAACCGGAGGGACGGCTCAGGGCCGCCGAACAAGCCGGGAACAACTTTGAACGCCTCGCCCTTCGGGAAGAAGCCAAGGCTATGCCCTACGGCGCGGTGTGGGATTATCACTGCCTTCAAACGAGCGTTCCCCAAGGAACAGATTGGATCACGGATATTCAAAAGTACGAAAAAGAAGTCCTGGACAAAAGATGAAACAGAAGAAGCCGCCGTACCTGCTCTTCGCGATTCTGTCCGCGGCCCTTCTCCTGCGGATCCTCCATTGGCTGGCCCTTAGAAATGAGCCCTTTTTCGCCCAACTGGCCATGGACAGCCAGGAATACGACCGGTGGGCTCGGGAAATCGCGGCCGGGAATTGGGCGGGGACGGGAGTTTTTTTCCAGGCGCCGCTCTATCCCTACATCTTGGCCGTCCTCTATAAGGTTTTCGGGCATGTCCTTGACATCGTCTATCTTTTTCAGATCGCCGGTGCTGTCGCCGGCATTTATGCCCTCTACAGGGCGGGAAAGACCCTTTCCGACGAAAAAACGGGCTTGTGGGCCGCCGCTCTTGCCACATTCTACGGCGGATTTCTCTTCTATGATGTCCAGATCCAAAAAGAATCACTGGCGGTCACGATCGTCTGCTTCCTGTTGTGGGTTCTTGCCGAGGCGCGTCGAAATCAACAATTCCGGTTGTGGCTCCTCTCCGGTGTTCTATGCGGACTTCTCAGCCTGCTCAGGGAAAACGCGCTGCTCGTCGCGCCTTTCCTGCTCATCCTGGCTTTTCGTTCAAAGTCCCGGGCCGGCCTCTTTATCAAGAGCGCCGGCGCTTTTATCCTCGGCGTATTCCTTGTCTTGGCGCCCGTTGCCTTGAGGAACGGAGTCGTCGGCGGGAGCTTCCTTCCGACCACATTTCAAGGCGGAGTCAACTTTTACATCGGCAACAATGCTCGCGCCACCGGCACATACCAATCCATCGTCCCGGGAAAAGAGATTCCTTATTATGAGCGCACGGAACCGGTCCGTCTGGCTGAACAAGAAACCGGGCGCACGCTCACGCCAGCCCAGGTTTCGCGCTTCTGGCTCAAGAAATCGCTGTCCTGGATCCGGCAGAAACCTTGGGACTACGCGAAGCTCCAGTTTAAAAAACTGATCATGTTCTGGAGCTGGTATGAATGGCCGGATACGGTGGACTATTATTATGTCCGACAAAAATCCTGGGTCTTTAGATACTTGGCGATCGGATTCGGCACGTTGAGCATTTTGGCCGCCCTCGGCCTTGTCCTTCTTGGAAAACGGGTTGGCGGCTTCTCGCCCGTGCTCATTTTTCTGGCGGCGTGGCTGGTCTCCACGATCGCCTTCTTCCTTTTTTCTCGTTACAGACTTCCGGCGGTGCCCTGCCTGCTCCTTCTTGCTTCTCAGCCCTTTATCCGTTTTTTCGACGCGCTCAAGCAGCGGAAAAAACCTGTGGCCGCTCTCCTCGCTGCCGGAATAGCGGTCGCTTTTGCCGCACCCATGGCCGCTTCATTCAAGCCCCGGATGGACCTGGTCCACTATAACCTGGGCGTCATCTATGACCAGAAGGGAGATATCCAGGAGGCGGCCCGCCATTACCGCGAAGCCTTGAATGATAATCCGAAGGATTTTCTTTCCTGTCTCAATCTGGGTATCATTGAAGCCAATCAAGGCCGTTGGCAGCAGGCCCTCCAATGGTATGAAAAGGCGGCGGCCCTCGAACCCAGGCTCGAAGGCGCTCAAATCAACATGGCCAACGTCTATATTACACTCGGAAAAATCCCCGAGGCCGAAGCGGCCTTGGAACGGGCGCTGGCCATCAATCCAAAAAGCGTCGAGGCTCTCCACAGCCAATCCATTTTGTCCGCCAAAAAAGGGGACCTGATAGAGGCTTTGTCCCTCAACCGGAAAGTCCTGGAATTGGCTCCGGGATGGGAGCCGGCCCTGCGGATCAAGGCCCGCCTGGAAGGTCTTCTGAGAAAATGAGACCGAATCCATAATTTTTCGTTGATATTTTTTTTCTTTTATTCTATTGTTAAAAAGGCCTAATAAAGCGGGGATACTACGAATGGAACCCAAAGAAAACCAAAGCCGGCAGCCCGAGGCGGGCGCTGCTCCCAGCGGGGGGCCGGACAAGGCTACGCTTGAAAGCGTCAAAGAGATCTTTCATATCCTGGCCCATACCGTTTCGTCCTTGAAGCTTTTCCCTTCCCATCATTCCACCATCCAAAAATTCGTGGATGAGCTCCTGGCCAAGCTCAAAGCCTATTTTGAACATCGCCTGGAGCTTGAGGCCGGCATCGGCGAAAGCGCTTTTTACCTGGACGGAGAAAAAATCTACAAGGAAGAAAACCTCATCAAAAGCCTGCCCTATCTTTTCTACAAGGATGGCATGCAGAGGTTTGCCATCCTCAGGGACATCGATATGGCCGAGCTCAGAGATTTTCTCGATGTCATCAAAAAAGACTCGCTCCTTCCCCCTGACGAGAGCGACATCGTCATTTCCATCTGGGAAAAAGATTTTGCGAACATCCGAATCACGGCGCCGGATGACTACCTGTTGTCGAAAATCGCCATCTTCGAAAAACAGCAGTTCGGGATTTCTGTCGACAAAAAGCAGCTCTACAACGGCCATATCGAACTGGCCGCCGAGGACAAGCAGGGGATCGTGACCAAGCGCGTCGGCCTCGGCCTGCTCGAAGACGAAGAAAAGAAGGACTATGCCGAGTTGGTCATGATGCTCGACGACAAGGATCTCCACAGCATCGAAGCCATGGTCGGGTCGGCCCGGCAGATCTCCCCCGAAAAAGAGTTCCTCGACATGATTTTCGAGCTTCTTTACATGGAAGACCAGGTCGAAAAGTTCGTCCCCATTCTAGGCTTCCTGGATCGACACCACAAGGAACTCCTCCAGGAAGGAAAATTTACCCATGCCGGTCAGTTCTTGAGGCAAATCCAGGAATTGAAGAACATTTTTACCTCTCAGCATCCCGCCAAGGCGGCCGAGCTCGAAAAATTCCTGAACTCCCTCAAGGAAGGACGCACGATCGCCCTTGTCCGGGAAGCTGTTGAGCACGGCGACATCGATTCCATCCTGGCCTTTTTTGATTATCTCAGGCTCATCGGACCCAGATCCATCCCCTTGGCGGCCGAGCTGCTGGAGAGCACCGACAATCCGGAATTCCGGAATTTGGCCTTTGATTATATTACGGAAACAGGCCGGGGGAATATCGAGGTCCTGGCCAACCAGCTCCAGGACGGAAAGCCCATCCTTTCCAAGGGCATCATCTCCTTCCTCAGCCGGACAGGAGACAAAAAAGTCCTGCCCTACTTTGCCACGCTCTATACCTATCAAAACAAAGACATCAAGCTCGAGGCCATCGAAGGCCTCAACCGTTTTGGCGACAAGATGGCCAACAAGATCATCCTCGGCTTCTTTTACGATAACGAGGAAGACATCCGCATCGCGGCCGCCGAAAAACTCCAATGGATGCACGATAAAAGCACGCTGGAACAGGTTGTCCGGCTGGCTACGAACAAGCGTTTCTATAAAAAAAGCTCCAAGGAACAAAGCGCCATTTTCAATTACTTAGCCAGGACCAAGACGCCGGAAGCCCTGGACACCCTGTCCAAAGCTCTCAGAAAATCCAGCCCTTTCTCCAAAGCCAAATATGAAGAAACCCAACTGTGCGCCGTGCAGGCTCTCGAGACCTTGGCCACGCCCGAAGCCTTCGAAGCTCTTGGCAAGGGTATGAAAAGCTCGAATAAAAGAGTCGCCGAGGCCTGCCGGAAAGTGCCGGAAAAAACGCTCGGAAAAAACGCCTCATAAAATGGAAAGGATGATGGACGCCGAACTGACGGATCAAGAAAAGGAACTGACCCAGAAAGAATCCGTCGATATCCTGACGCGCCTGCAGGTCGTCCTCAAAATCGCCAAGGTCTATGAGTCGAACAACCGGATCGTCCTGGACCAAATGGAGCAGTTTATTGCCGTTCTCGATAATGCTCTTCAACGGGAAGGCGAGCTCGTCCTGAGGCTGCGGCAGAACGCCCTGTACGTGAAAGGCGTGAGGATCAAGTTCGATTACTCCAACTACCATATCTATAAATTCCTCCAAAACGAGCTCTCCTCGAAAGAGCTGGCAGCCATCGCTTTTTCTCCCGGGCTGACGCAGGAGGAAATCCAACGCTTCGTGTCGATCCTGAACAGGAAAGATCTTGACGCCAAAACCGCCTACGACGAGATCCTCCATGCCCTGGACGTCGAGCAAATCGATCATATCACCGTCGAAAAGAGCGCCCCGGCCGAGCCCATGCAGAGCCGGGAAAAGAATGCCGTCCGCTTGTATTTTTCGGGCATCTATCTGCTGAAGGAAGTCTTCGAAAGACAAAAAACGACGGGCACGTTCAACCTCAACCTCGCCAAACGGTGGATGCAGTCGATCTTCAACCATATCGTCGATGACGAATCCTTTATCTACGGCCTGACCAACATTAAAAATTTCGACGAATACACCCTGAATCATTCCATCAACGTCTGCATCCTGGCCATCGCCCTCGGCCGGAGGCTCGGCCTGACCCGGGAAGAGCTGTCGGACCTGGGCGTGAGCTCCTTCCTCCACGACCTGGGAAAATTGGACATCCCCAGGGAGATCCTGGACAAACCCGCCCAGCTCGACGCGACCGAGCGAGCCATCATCGAAAACCATGTCCATATCGGGGCCGAAAAATTGATCCAGCTCAAAAGCACGCGTCGCATCCCGATCCGGGCTGTCCAAGTGGCCTTGGAGCACCATCTCAAGGCAGACCTATCGGGGTATCCCAAGTATTTTAAAAAGAGGTCGACCAATCTTTTCAGCAAGATCGTGAAAATTGTCGATTACTTCGACGCCCTAACGACCAAGCGCGTCTACCGGGCCAAGGTCTTCACCCGTGATGACGCGCTGAGCCTGATGCAGGAAAAAAGCGGCGAAGAGTTCGACCCGCTCATTCTCAAGGTGTTCATCAGCATGATCGGGGCCTACCCGATCGGATCGCTGGTCGCTTTGGATACGGGAGAGCTTGGCATCGTCTTCGAGGCGAATCCTCATCCGGCCTTTCACCTCAGGCCCAAAGTCAAGATCATCGCCGATGCCGATGGGAACAAGGTCGACGGAGAACTCATCGACCTCACCGAAATCGATCCTGAAACTAGAAAATTCAGCCGGACGATCATGAGATCCCTGGAAGCGGAAAAATACGGCATCCAGCCGGCCGACTACTTCCTGGCCAAGGCCGAATAAACCTCCGAGGAGAACGTCTTATGACCATTCCCCCTCCCCTGCGCCTCAGGTGTGAATATCTCCAGGATCCTATCGGAATCGATATCCCCAAGCCGCGCTTGTCCTGGGTTCTCCGCCACTTCGAGCGCTGGCAAAAGCCTTCCGCTTACGAGATCATCGTCTCGTCGACGGCGCGGGGAGCCGGCGATTGCTGGGACAGCGGGCGCATAAATACAGATAGGCATTTTCACATCGAATACGCCGGAAAAAAGTTGGAGAGCCGGAGGCGCTATTATTGGCGCGTTCGCTGGTGGGACAAGAACGGCCGTCCCAGTGCCTATAGTAAAACCGCTTTTTTTGAAATGGGGCTGCTGGACAAGTCGGATTGGCAGGCGCGATGGATCAGCCTGAAAAAACCCGTTGAATTCCGGTCCAGGGGGACCGTGTTGCAGGGAAAATTCCGGGGGGATTATGTCCAGACACGGGCGATCTATTTGGGAAAGGAATTCCGGATGGGGCGGGGGCTTAAAAGGGCCCGGGTTTATATCTGCGGACTCGGGTTCTATGAGCTGTCTCTCAACGGACAGAAAGTCGGCGACCATGTCCTTGATCCGGCCCAGACCGATTACGCCAAGACGGCTCTCTATTCGACTTTTGACATCACGAGAATGCTGAAGCCGATAAACGAGGCCCTCATCAGCCTGGGAAACGGCCGGCATATCGCCAATTTCGGCTACGGCAGCCCGAGGGTGATCGCCCAAATCGAAATGGAGTTTGAAGACGGAAAACGGCAGGTCGTGGGCACGGATGAATCCTGGAAATCCGGGCATGGACCGCTTATGGAAAACGGCCTCTATTTCGGCGAGCGCTGCGACGGACGGCTCGAGCCGAAGATATTCCAGGGACGGGCGGTCTGCGTGAGAGGCGCGCCGCTCCGTTCCCAGATGCTGCCTCCGATCAAGGTCGTCCGGAGGTTGAAGCCGAAAAAGACCTGGTGCCCGGGACCGGAACGCCTCATCTTCGATTTCGGACAGAATTTTTCAGGCTGGGTCGGAATATCGGTTCGAGGTCGGGCCGGGACGGCGCTGACGCTCAGGCACGCCGAGCTCATCCATGAGGACAGACGGCTGAACACGTCGCCCAATCAGAACGCAGAGGCCACGGATGTCTATGTCCTCAAAGGGAAAGGCGCCGAACGGTATGAGCCGCGCTTCACCCAGCATGGCTTTCGGTATGCGGAAGTGAGCGGCCTTCCCAAACTGCCGAAGATCCTCGATGTCGAGGGCTGTTTCGTTCATACGGATGTCGAACCCGGAGGGGATTTTCGCTGTGCCAATCGTCTAATCAACCGCGTCCACCGGAATATCCGGTGGGGGCAGCTTTCGAATTTGATGAGCATCCCGACGGATTGCCCGCAGAGGGATGAAAGGCACGGCTGGCTGGGCGACGCCCATCTCTCGGCGGAAGAGGCCATCCTGAATTTTGATATGGCCGCTTTTTACACCAAGTATCTTCAAGATATCAAGAACGCCCAGAAAAAAGACGGCAGCCTCCCGGACACAGTCCCTCCCTATCTCGGCCGCCTCTATCCGGCCGATCCCGCCTGGGGCTCGGCCTACATCACGCTCGCCTGGAATCTTTATCTCTATTATGGAGACACTAGAGTTTTGGAAAAGCACTTTGAAGCCATGAAAAAATACGTGTCATTCCTCCACCGCAGTTCCAAAGGCTGTATTATCGATAAATTGGGCAAATACGGCGACTGGTGTCCCCCGGGAAGCATCCCTCCCAAAAAAACGACCGTCGAGCTCACCTCGACCTGGTTCTTCTATCACGATACGCTTTTCCTTTCCAAGATGGCCGGTATTGTTAAGAAACCGGACGACGAAAAACGCCTGGCCCGTCTGGCCCGGGACATCAAAACCGCTTTCAATAAAAGATTCCTGAAGCAAGACGCCTATGAAGCCGTCCGGATGAGCCCTGTCGAAAAGATAGCCAGCCAGACATCCAACGTCCTGCCCCTTTATCTGGACATGGTCCCGAAAAGAAAAAGGAACAAAGTCCTCGATGCGCTTGTCCGCAGCGTTGTCAGCGACCAGGATTACCATCTCGATACCGGCATCCTCGGCACGCGCTACCTTCTCGATGTCCTGACGGAAAATGGACATGCGGAAACGGCCTTTCGGGTGGCCACCCAGAAAAGCTACCCAGGCTGGGGCTATATGGTCAGGGAAGGCGCCACGACGCTTTGGGAACGCTGGGAGAAAATCACAGGCGGCGGCATGAACTCCCACAACCATATCATGCTGGGCAGCGTGGACGCCTGGTTTTATAAAACCGTGGCCGGGGTGAACTGCCTGGTTCCCGGCTGGAAAAAAATCCTGGTCAAGCCGCCGCTCTTCCGGAATCTGGATTCCGCCTCGGCCTCGCTCAAGACGATTCGAGGCGACATCCGTGTCTCTTGGAGGAGGAAGGAAGATTGCTTCGAGCTCGACCTCGGGATTCCCGTTGGGGTCGAAGCCGAAATCCATATTCCGCTGCTGTGGAGAAACGGTGATTTTAAAGAAGGCGGACAGGTCCTCTGGCGAAAAGGCGGGCGCTTCAGGAATCTTGAGGGCCTGTCTTTTCAGCGGATCGAAGACAGACGAATCATTTTAAGCACCCAAAGCGGCGCCTTTCAATTTCGACTGGAAAAAATTTCGGGAAAGGGGCAACGATCCGGGGACGGCGTCGAAAACCCGGATGGGGAGTGAGGCCGTTTCCGGATCGTTGCTCAGAGAATCTTTCCCCGCCTGAAATGGAGGATACCCTTAGTAAAGATATTTCTTGAAAAGCCTGGCGGCTTCGCTGTAGGCCGCGATCGTCTGCTCGACGTGTTTCTCTTCATGGGCTGCCGACGCCGCGCCGCCGCCGTGGACGACATGGACGCCTTCCGTGAGCAAAGCCAGTTTCAGGACTTCTTCTTTCAGACGGACATGAGATAAGGCCGGATTCCAGACATCCTCAGCGCTCGTGTAGCGGACTCTTTTCAGCGGAAAATTCACCATGAAGAGCGAGCTTCCTTTGACCACATCGTTTCCGTCGCCCGTGCATTTGACCTCGATTCCCCGGTCGCCGAAAACCTCTTCGACGCGACGCCGAAGATTTTCCCCTGTCGCGGCTATTTTTGGATAGATCCGAGAGGCCTGGTCGGCAAGCGATTTCAGCATGACATAGCCGGCCCTCATATATTGGGTATGGGAAGAAAAGGTCCCCCCTTCAAAAAGCACCCGCAGCTTGGCCGAGCCTTGGGGCAAGCACTTCTCGAGAATCTCGGATTTGCCGGCCACCGCGGAGACGGCGTGGCCGCCGCCGATCAGCTTTCCGAACGTCGAAAGGTCGGGCTCGATCCCATAGAGTTTCTGAACCCCGGAGGGACAAAAGCGGAATCCTGAGATGATCTCGTCAAAGATGAGGACGATGCCGTATTTTTCCGTCAAGGCCCTGGCCAGGTCCAGATATTCTTGCGAAGCGGCCAGGAATCCGCCGACGCCCAAAAACGGCTCGACGATCAAGCAGGCGATCTCACTGCCCTTTCTCCACAAAACTTTTTCCAGGTCGTCCCCATCATTGAAACGGGTCGTAAAGATCTTTCGCAGGATCTCCTTGGGAACTCCGGCCGATTCGGCCTGCTCGAAGCCGGCTTGGGGATAATATTTGACGCCTTTGAGCAGATAGGGCGACGCCCCATGCCAGCCGCCGCCGATTTTCAGAACGCCATCGCGTCCCGTGTAGGCTTGGGACAGCATGACGGCATACATGGTGGCCAGGGTGCCTGAAGTCGTGAACCGGATCCTGTAATCCTTATGACCGAGCTGTTTGAGCAGGAGCTCGGCCAGCTTAATCTGGCTCTCCCCTTCGAACCCCGTATGCAACGAACCGTCTTCCAGGCTGAATCTCTTGAATTCATCCGTCAGGACTTTGGGATTATGGCCCAGGATATTCGCATAGTGGCCCTGCCAGTAATCGATATAGGCGTTCCGGTCGAAATCATAGACCATGGGCCCCTTGGCCCTGGTGATGATGAAGGGATAGGGCGAAAAGAGGCGCAGGGAATGGCTGCCGCCCTGGACCATCACCCGCTGGGCCCGCCGATAAATCTGCAGGCTTTTCTTTGTTTTTTTCCGGTATTGAGCTTCCAGGAACTCGAGAAGCTTGTCGATTTTTATCATAGCCGGGCGGTTTCTCAGGGCTATCACTTTATCAACGACACGCTTTAAAGTCAATCTGAACCGGGGTATAATCCTCTTCGCCGAGAAAGGAGAAATATCATGGAAATCCTCAGCCAAGAAGTCCGCGAGGCCACCAAGAAAAAATTCGACGGCGAGCTCGAAAACAAAGTCACCATCCTCTATTTCACTCAGGAACCGAGCCGGCTCGTCCATCCCGACTCGCTCAAAGGACAGGCCTGCTTCTTCTGCAAAGAAACCAAGCAGCTTTTGGAAGAGGTCAAAGCTCTTTCCGATAAAATCGAACTCCTGGTCTATGACTATACGGCGGATAAAGAAAAAGCCGCCGAATACAAGATCGACAAGATCCCCGCGACCGTGATCATGGGCGATCAAGACTACGGGATACGCTTCTATGGGATCCCTTCCGGATACGAATACACGAGCCTTGTCGAAGCCATCGCGGATGTCTCAAAGCGAAGAACCGAGCTTTCCGCTCAAACCAAAGATGCCCTCAAGTCCGTCGATAAAGACATCCACATCCAGGTCTTTGTCACGCCGACCTGCCCCTACTGCACCAAGGCCGTCCGTCTGGGACATCAGTTTTCCCTGGAATCTCCTTTGGTTAAGGCCGATATGGTGGAGTCGACGGAATTTCCCCACCTGGCCAATCGATTCAACGTGTACGGAGTCCCTAAAACCGTCGTCAACGAGACCATCTCTTTCGAAGGGGCCGTCCCGGAAGAGGAATTTCTCGCCCAGGTGCTCAAAGCCGTCAGCTTGCCCCGATAGTTGCTTTTGACCGAAAGCATCTCGAATTCAGGGTCAAAGCTACACATCTGACAAAATCCATGGAAAAGGGCTTTTTCCGGCGCCACACCCATAAAATGTGTCAAATGTGTAGCTTTGACCCCGTTTAATTGACAACTCGGCTTTTGGTGCTATAATAGGCCGGTTTATGTCTATCTTCAAGAAAAAAAATGAAAAACGCGTTTGCGTTATCGGCCTGGACGGCGTTCCCTACGGCCTTCTCATCGACCTGGCCAAGAAGGGGATCATGTCGGCTCTGGGGAGGATCATCGATTCCGGTCATCTCCATAAAATGAAGGCCAGCCTTCCCGAGATCTCTGCCGTCAGCTGGACCAACTTCATGACCGGTACCAATCCGGGAACGCACGGCATTTTCGGGTTTACCGACCTAAAACCCCGCTCCTATGACCTTCGCTTTCCGAATTTTTTAGATGTCCAGGTGCCGACTTTTTGGGACGGCCTAAGCGAAAAAGGCAAAAAATGCATCATCATCAACCAGCCGTCCACTTACCCGGCCCGGAAAATCAACGGGGTGCTCATCTCCGGGTTCGTGGCTATCGAGCTGGCCAAGGCCGTCTATCCGCCTTCATATAAGGTCGACCTGGAACAGATGGGCTACCAGATCGATATCGACACGCTCAAAGCCCGGGAGAACCACGGCTTTCTCTGGCAGGAACTGATCAAAACGCTCATGGGCCGTCAGAAGGCCTTGAACCTTTTTTGGGAGGAGGAATGGGACTATTTTGAGTTCGTCATCACGGGGACCGACAGGCTCCACCACTTTCTCTGGAACGCCTATGAGGACCCGAACCACCCTCACCACCAGAATTTTCTCGATTATTACCGCCAGATCGACCGGCTCGTCAATAAAATATATTCCTCCTTCCGCAAAACGGCGGGCGACGAGGAAAATATCTTCTTTCTTTCCGATCATGGCTTCACGGGCATCCGACAGGAAGTTTATCTCAACGCCTGGCTCGAGAAAGAAAAATACCTCAAGTTCGCCAATTCCTCGCCAAAGGGCTTGGAAGACATATCCGCCAAGTCCATCGCCTTCGCCCTGGATCCCAGCCGCATCTATTTAAATTATAAAGATAAGTTTCCCAACGGCTCGGTCCGCGCCGGGGAGCAGAAATCCCTCAAAGAGGAGATCGTCCGGAAGCTGGAAAAGCTGGAGTATGAGGGGAAAAAAATCATCCGGAAAGTCTTCCTTGCCAAAGACATCTATTCCGGCCCGCTTGTTTCTCAAGGTCCGGACCTGATCGTCCTTTCTGAGCCGGGTTTTGACTTGAAAGGCTCGGTCAAGAAAAAAGAGATCTTCGGGCGCACGCCCGGGCTCCAGGGCATGCACACCTGGGATGATGCCTTTTTCCTGGCCAAAAACGATTTCGGACAGGACCTCTCGATATCGGATCTTTCCCAGATCATTTTGGATCGCTTTTAATGACAGATCAGACAAGACGTCGTTCCCAGGCGCTTTGGGCTATGGCCATCCGACGCAGTCGTTGCGAGGCCCCTTGGGCCGTGGCAATCTCGTGCCTTCCGCGCGGCAAGAGGAGACTCTGCGCTTGGTCCGAAATGATCCAAAAGATCAGATCTGCCGGCCTCCATTCCGCGGTTCGCATGGACAAGAAAAATCGCCTGGCAAAAATCGGAGCGGTTATTCTTTTATTCTTCTTATCAGGCCTTCCTCTCGCTGCCTATATCGGCCCGGGAGCCGGATTCGCTTTTCTTTCCTCATTTCTCGTCCTCTTCCTGACTTTTTTTCTGGCCATTTTTTCCTTCGTGGCCTGGCCTTTCCGCTTCTTTTTTCGCCTGATCAGAGGGAAAAAAGCGTACAAGAAAAGCCAGGTCGAGCAGGTGGTCATCATCGGGCTCGACGGGCTCTCCCCGGAGCTCGCCGAAAAATACATGGCCGATGGCAAATTGCCCCATCTTTCGAAGCTCAAACAGGAAGGGGCCTATGCCCGTCTCCAAACGACGACCCCGGCTATCTCTCCCGTCGCCTGGTCTTCGTTCATGACCGGCTCCGAACCGTCCAAGCATAATATCTTCGACTTTCTCAGCCGCGACCCGAAGACCTATCTTCCCGACCTCTCCTCAGCCCGGATCGGAAAGCCCAAAAGAGTCTTTTCTCTCGGAAAATACAACGTCCCGCTTTCCAAGCCGGAAATCAGGGGCCTGCGGAAAAGTGTTCCGTTTTGGAAGATCCTGGGCGACCATGGAATTTTCAGCACCGTCCTGAGGGTGCCGATCACATTTCCGCCTGAAAAATTCAAGGGGCATCTGCTGTCCGGGATGTGCGCGCCCGACCTCAAAGGAAGCCAGGGAACATTCTCCTTTTACACTTCGGACCCGGATAAGATCAAAAAGCGCGAGGGCGGGATCGCCATTCCCGTCGAGGTGAAAGGGAACAGGGTCGAGACATACATCTCGGGGCCGGACAACTCGCTCCTCAAAAAAGCGGAAGAAATCCGGCTGCCGATGAGGATTTCGATCGAGCCCGAAAAAGAACAAGCCCGGATCGAAGTCTCGGGGCAGAAAATCATGCTGAAAAAAGAAACATTTTCGCCCTGGATTCGCCTGACATTTCGCCCCGGCCTGGGCATGAAAATCAAGGCCATCTGCCGTTTTTATGTCTCCCAGGTTCGGCCGTATTTCGAGATGTATCTCACGCCCCTCAATATCGATCCGGAAAAGCCCGCCCTGCCCATCTCCCATCCATTCATCTATTCGGTCTATCTGTCGAAGCTCCTGGGGAGCTTTATCACCCTCGGGGAAGCCAACGACACCTGGGCGCTCAATGAAGGTGCGCTGAGCGAGCAGGCTTTTCTTGAGCTGACCTACTCGAACCACCGCGAATGGGAAGCCATGGTCGACAATGCCCTGGCCAAGACCAAGAAGGGCCTGGTCATCTGCGTGTTCGAGACGACCGACAGCATTTCCCATATGTTCTGGAGATACCTGGACAAGGACCACCCGGCGCTCAAAAGCGGCCGGGCCCTGATGAGCGATAAGGTCATCGAAGAGCTCTTCCGGAACATGGACGAGATGGTCGGCCGCCTCTGGAAAAAAATGGGTGAGAAGAGCGCGCTTTTTATCATGTCCGACCACGGCTTCAAGTCGTTCAAACGCGGCGTCAACCTCAATTCCTGGCTCCATAAAACCGGCTATCTGTTCTTGAAAAACGGCAAGGCCGAAAGCGAGGAGTGGTTCAGGGATGTGGACTGGGAAAGGACGAAGGCCTACGCCCTGGGCTTGGGCGGGCTCTATGTCAACGAGAAGGGCCGCGAGGCCAAGGGCCTGGTCGGAGCCGGCGACGAGACAAGAGCGCTGAAAGCCGAACTCCTGAAAAAACTCACCGGACTGAAGGACGAGGAAAAGGGAGTGGTAGCCGTCAGCCGGGTCTATGACCGGGACGAAATCTATCATGGACCTTATAAAGAAAACTCGCCGGACTTGATCATCGGATACAATGCCGGCTACCGGGCTTCCTGGGAAGGCGTGACCGGAAAAATCACGCCCGCCGTCTTCGAGGACAACACCAAGGCCTGGAGCGGCGACCACTGCATCGACCCGGCCTGGGTACCGGGCGTACTTTTCTGCAGCCGGAAAATCGATGCCAAAAATCCTTCGATCATGGACATCGCGCCGACGGTGCTCGAGCTCTTCGGGCTGGAGCCGCCGGCCCACATGGACGGCCGGTCTTTGCTGACCAAGCCGGGAATCGCGCCCGCGGCCAAGGAGAAGAAATCATGAGCGAGCCGATCCATCGCCGGGATTTTTTGAAATATAGCCTAGGGGCCGCCTCCCTGCTGGCCTTGGAATCGCGCTCGAATCTTGTGACTCGAACCTTTGGCAAAACGGCCACAAACAAGAAAGTCCTGATACTCGGGTTTGACGGGATGGACCCGCATCTCACGAATGTCTGGATGAGCGAAGGCAAGCTGCCCGCCTTTAAACGTCTCATCGGACAAGGAGGATTCCGCAGGCTCGGCACGAGCATCCCGCCCCAGAGCCCCGTCGCCTGGTCCAATTTCATCGCCGGCACGAACCCGGGCGGCCACGGCATTTTCGATTTTATCCACCGCGATCCCAAAAACTATTGGCCTGTTTTTTCCGCAGCCTTAACCGAAGAAGCGAAAAAGACGATCCGCGTCGGAAACTGGGTCCTTCCCATAAAAGGCGGAGAGGTCCGGAACCTCCGCCAGGGCAAAGCTTTCTGGCAGATCCTGGAGGAGCACGACATCCCGGCGGCGATTTTTAAAATGCCCGCCAACTATCCTCCTGTTCCCTCCAAGCAAAAAACATTTTCCGGACTGGGGACGCCGGATCTCCTGGGCAATTACAACTCTTTCAGGTATTACACAACTGAGCCTAAAGAGATCAAAGAGGATATCGGCGGAGGATCCGTCCATCCGGTTTATGTCATCGGGAACCGGGTGGATTCCAAGCTCCCGGGTCCTGCCAACACCTTTAAAAAAGACCGGCCGGAAGCCGAGATCGAGTTCAAGGTCTTCCTCGACCCGCAAAACCCGGTGGCCAAGGTCGCCATCCAGGACCAGGAATTCATCCTAAAAGAAAAAGAATGGAGCGGCTGGAAGAGGGTCCGCTTTTCCCTGATTCCAACCCAAAGCGTGAGCGGCATCTGCATGTTCTACCTCAAGGAAGTCCGGCCCAACTTCAAGCTCTATGTCTCCTCAATCAACATCGACCCGGCCGATCCTGCCCTTCCCCTTTCCACCCCGTCAGCCTATGCCGCGGAGCTCGAAAAAAGATTCGGCCCGTTTTTCACCAAAGGGCTTCCTGCCGATACCAGCGCCCTCGATAATGACATCCTGGATGAAGGCGAATTCCTAGAACAGGATGATTTCGTCCTTCAAGAAAGCAAGGTTATGCTGGACGACGAACTGGGGCGGTTTGATTCCGGGCTTCTCTTTTATTACATCTCGAGCACAGACCAGCGCCAGCACATGTTCTGGCGGCTGCTCGATGAGAAGCATCCCGCTTATGATGCGGGGCTGGCCGCCAAATACGGGAAGGTCATCGAAAACATCTACAGGGAAGCGGATTCGATCCTGGGCAGGGCCATGGATAAAATCGACAAAGATACGATTGTCATCGTCATGTCCGACCACGGATTCAATCCTTTCAGCCGCAGTTTCAGCTTGAACACTTGGCTCAAGGAAAACGGCTATCATGTCCTGACCAATCCCTTCAAACTGGAAACCGGAAATCTTTTTCCCGACACGGACTGGTCGAGGACGAAAGCCTTCGGAGTAGGCCTGAACGGCTTGTATATCAATCAGAGGGGCCGGGAGGCCGAAGGCATCGTCGGAGACGGCGCCGAAAAAGAGAACCTGGTCCGGGAAATCGCAAAAAAGCTGGAAGAATTCGTCGATCCCAAGACGGGTCAGAGGGTT
The DNA here is from genome assembly GCA_026393905.1 of Candidatus Aminicenantota bacterium. GTDB lineage: Bacteria > Acidobacteriota > Aminicenantia > Aminicenantales > UBA4085 > JAPKZH01. The sequence goes on along the minus strand of JAPKZH010000643.1, from coordinate 13,500 downwards.
TTATTGAAGGCCTATGTCGCCAAGGATGTCTATTCCGGTCCATTTGTCGGAGAGGCGCCCGATATCGTCCTGGGATTCAACCGCGGCTATCGCATTTCCTTCGGCTCGCCGCTCGGAAAAATGGAAAAGAACGTGCTCGAGGACAACAAGGGAAAATGGAGCGGCGACCACATGGGCGCGGCGGAGATCCTCACCGGGATCCTGGTCGCCAATCGCCCGATCCTGGCTGAAGCCCCCGCCCTCTATGATCTCACGGCGACGATCCTCGACGTCTTCGGCGTCGAAAAGCCCAGGGATTTAATCGGGAAAACGATATTTTGATAGATGTCATCGCGAGCGAAGCGCCTCGCCATGACGAGGAGAGGACGTATGGGCAAAGAGAAGATCAAGCTGGATAAAAGCCTGATGGACAAGGTTCGGAAATACGCCGAGATGTCCGGATATTCCTCGGTAGAGGAGTTCATCACCCACTGCCTGGAAAAAGAGATCGCCAAGATCGAAGAGTCCGATTCCGAGGAAGAGATCAAGAAAAAACTAAAGGGGCTGGGATATATCTCCTGATGCCATTTTACATTTTGAGTGAAGGGAACGATGTGGACATTTAACGCGGCCTTCGGCAGGATCTTTGAAATCATTTTTCTGCCGTTCCGCCAGGCAAGCCCGTGGTTCGGGATGATCCTCATCTCTCTCCTGACAGGCCTGTTGATGCTCTTTATTTTCCGCCACACCTCCAACCAGGAAGGCATCCGAAAGGCCAAAAACAAGATTAAAGCCCACCTGCTGGAGCTTCGCCTTTATAAGGACAACATGCGAGTGTCTTTGAAGGCTTACGGCCACATCCTACTCGCCAACCTGAAATACCTCAGCTATTCCGCCAAGCCGATGCTGGTCATGATCGTTCCGGTCCTTCTCATCCTCATCCAACTCAACCTCTGGTTCGGGTACCGGTCTTTGGATGTCGGGCAAGAGGCCGTCCTGAAAATCAAGCTCGAAGAAGGCAAAAATCCTTTCCAGATAGAAATTGCGATCGAACCGCCCGCCGGCATCTCGGTCGAAACTCCCGCCCTGAGAATCGAAGAACTCCGGGAAATCGATTGGCGTCTGCGGGCCCTCGACAAGGGCGTCCACACCATTACCTTCCGATGGGAGAATCAGTCCTTTCCCAAACAAGTCGCGGTGGAGCAACACCGACTTTCCAAGATTTCCGCCGTTAAAGCCAGTTCGAGCTTTTTTGACCAGCTGTTCAATCCCGGCGAAAGGCCGCTCCTTAAAAAGCTGGGGATCCAATCGGTCGAGGTGGTCTATCCCGCCCCAGGCATGAATCTTTTCGGCTGGCATATTCACTGGCTCATCGTCTTCTTCGCCCTGTCCATCATCTTCGGCTTCGGCCTGAAGGGCTTTTTTAAGGTGGAAATATAGAAATTTAGGATCTCCTTCATGAATAACATCCTATGAGGTTCAGCCATGAACATCGAAGTCTTTAAACTGGAACGGATGCAGTCGACGTGGGAGAACGTGGTCGATTACAACCTCGCCGAAAGCGGCGTCCATGCCCTTTCCCTCGAGGAATTCGTCCCCGCCGACGAGCTCCAGGAAATTCTCAGGCTGGGCTTGGGCTACAGCCAGACGAACGGAACGCCCGAACTCCGGGAACAGATCGCCGCCTCATACCCGGGCCTAAACCCGGGACAGATTCAAGTGACGACTGGTTCCACCGAGGCCAACTATCTCTTGATGTGGGCGCTCATCGAACCCGGCGACGAAGTCATCTTCGAGCTTCCCAACTACATGCAGATGTGGGGGCTGCTGCGCGGATTCGGGGCCAAGGTCAAGACATTCCATCTCCGGGAGGAACGCCATTGGGCCCCGGACCTCGACGAGCTCAAAAAACAGGTCACCCGAAAAACGAAGCTCATTATCCTGACCAATCCCAACAATCCGACCGGCGCGGTCCTCAGTCAAGATGAGATGAAGACGATCATCGACCTGGCTCAAGCCTCGGGCGCCTGGATCTTGGCGGATGAGGTCTATCAGAACGCAGAAAGGATCGGGCCAAGGACGCCGTCGTTCTGGGGGCTCTACGACAAGGTGATTTCCGTCAACGGCCTCTCCAAAGCGTACGGCTTGCCCGGGTTGAGAATCGGCTGGATCGTCGGGCCGATGGACACGATCCAAAAGATAGGACCCTACCACGATTACACCACCATCTCGCCGAGCGCCCTGAGCGACCGCCTGGCACGCACCGCCCTTTCGCCCGGCGTCCGCGACCGCATCCTCAAGCGGACCCGGGAGATCTTGACTCATCATTATGCGATTCTGGAATCCTGGCTCAAAAAGCAGGACGGCACGTTTGCCTTTATCCCTCCCAAGGCCGGCGCGATCACGTTTGTCCGCTATAGCCTGCCCGTAAATTCCACGGAGCTGGCCTTAAAAATCATCCGCGAAAAAAGCGTTTTCCTGGCCCCGGGCGACCTCTTTGAAATGGACCGTTTTCTTCGAATCGGCTTCGGCGTCGAAGAGCAGGCCTTGCGCACCGCCCTGGCCCGGGTGGAAGATGTTCTCCATTCCCTTACGGGACGCTCAACACGTAAGGAAGGTTTTTCGTCTTCAGCTTGATCGAGACCTTGGTCTCCCGGTCATTGCCGTCCACATCCTTTTGCTTGTTGGAGATCGTCATTTCTTGAACCAGCTGGATTTTCGGCGGCTCGGCTTTCGCATCCTTCTTTTTCAGGAGGGCCTTGAAAAGCTGGTAGAGCAGCTCGATGGCGGTGGAGATCGAGAAGTAATCTGTCCTTCCGGGATTATTGCGCGTGACATAATAGTCCGGTTTGTAGCCGAACGGATTCTGGTTCGGCTTGACGTCCAGCTTGAGGGGCACGGCATTCTCCATCTTCTGGCTGGCCATCACCAGCTCCCCTCCGACATACATGGATAGCCTGTAATAGAGGGGCTTCCTTTTCAGGCTCGGGGCTTTCGGCTCGTTCCAGGGAGAAGACACCTCGATGTCTAAGTCGAGTTCCTTCTTGAGGACGAGCTCGCCCGCCTTGAGCTCCAGAAAATACGTGTGCCTCCCCGGCTTTAAGAAAAGATCATTGGCATCCAGGCTGAGGATATTCGCGCCGGATTTGAAAAGGCCGGCCTTGAGGACGGTCGATCCCTCGGAAAATTTATAATAGGCATCGGCGGTCAGGTCGAACCCGAGGGGCAGAATGCCTTGAATAATGATCGGGTTGCCTCCGACGCCGGCGATGAGGGCTATTTCCGGAACGAACGGATAGCGGCTTTTCCAGCTGGAAAGGAAGGCGATCACCTCGGCCTGGCCCACCAGGTCGATAAAGGCGTATCCCGAGTCCCCGGCCCGGTAGGTCTCGAAATACTCGGCGATCCATTTGATCTCGTTCGTCTTGTCATTCAGCTTGTTAAAACAGAACGCCAGCAGCCCCGAGGCGTCGGCCTTATCGGCGGCGTCCATTTTGTCGAGCTGGGGCAGGACCAATTCCACGATGCTTTTAAGATCCCGCGTCCCCCGAAAAATGCCGGCTACGTCGTCCTTCCATTGAGCCGGCAGGGCCTGGACGGAGACAGCCAGCAGGAGGATGAAAGCAAGCTTCTCTTTAATAGCCATATTGGAAAATAAAGTAGACGTCAAGGCTGGAATTGGGAAAATCGGCCGGCAGGGCCGGAAAGGGCAGGCTCAACTCGAGCGCCCGAATGGCCGCCTGGTCCAAGGCATCGATTTTGGATGAGGCGATCACTTCGATCAAGGTCAGGTTCCCGTTCTTCCCGATCACCACGATAATCCCGACTTCGCCCTTCCAGGCGAAATCAGCGGGAGCGGCAATCGACCAGTTCTTCTGGATCCGATTCATCACGGCATTGGCCCATGGCGAAAAGTTATATTTCTGGACGTTCGCGGGCGCGGCGCCTCCGATAAAAGCCTGGGCTCCTTTCTTTCCCGGACGGCCGGGCCGGCCTCCCCCGCCGGTTGTGCCTGAAATGGCCGCGCCTCGATAAAGATATTTGGAGAAATCAATGTCCGACCTGACCTGGTATTTGTCCCGGGGAAGATAGGAATCCTCAAGACTCCCTTTGGTTTTTGTCAGGTCGAGCTTGGATTTCGGCGGAATGAGCAGGCCAAACCCAGAGGAAAAATTCCGTGATTCCTTGATTTCCCCTTTGACCTCGAATGGGCTTTGGACGGCCGGGGCGGCTCCCCCCGGCCTTGCGGCTTGACCTCCGGAAGGGGCCTTCGATTCCGCCGGCTTTTGCCCGACCGCGGCTCGACCGGCCCCTGAACCTGCTCCGCCGACGATTTCTTTTCCCCCTAAATCCTCCCCGGCAGGAATTCCGGCGGCCAGCCCGTCTCTCCTCGGCGCGACGATTTTTTCCTTGGGCACGATGAACGCCGACACCGACTTCTGCTTTAGGTCATAAATCTTGTAGGTGAATTTAAGATGGAGGACAACGCTAAAGCCGGCAATATGAAGGATCAAAGAAACAAGAAAGATGGCGCCTTTCGCCATATATTCCGATGTTTTTTCGTTAATCTCCGGCTCCTAAACATCTATTTTAACATAATTCGGCTCACGATTATTAAATCGCGGCGGCGGTCAAATCGTTTCATCCGCAACGTTTTTTTGGCCGGAATAGTATTAATGATCCGGGAGTTTAGAATGAAGGGCTGTCTCGCCGCCTGTCCTCAGAAGCATCACCTGAGATTGATGATCATCTCCTGTCTGACGAATTCTCCATCCTGGCCTTGGGGAAATTGGATCAGGAGCTGCTCATCGGATCGCTGAGCCCCCTTGACGGATTCAATCCTCTTAGACTGGGTGACCGTCAGGGCATAGGTTTGACCGGCCAGGCCTTCCACGGTGACTATCAAAGCTTTTCCGGTCCGCTCCATTTTGATGATTCTCAGCCCTTTGTTGAAATCGCCGGTTTTGGATTCGTTGGGGGGCGGAAGAAGCTCGACGGTAGGCTCGAAATCGATTTCGACGGTATCCCGGCCGGTGAGATTCAATTCCACGGACGGCTGAACGGCCTGGGCCAGCGGGGACTGATCCATGCGGGGCCGCACCGATTTGCCGTTCAAACGCGCTCCCCGCACTTCGGTCCCAAGGCCCAGGGCAGGCCCAAAAATCATTCTATAGGAATTATTTTTCTTGGAGACGATGTCCAGGCTCAGCCTTGCTTCCTGCCTTCGAAAATGCAGAGAGAAGGCCTCCTCCCCGATTTTGCAGTTCTCGATAGACACATCGTTCCAATCGGCCGGGAACCGCGGCCTGAAAACGATCTCCTTTTTCGCCGCATCGCCGTCAAGGCCCAGCAGGCCGCGGACGAAGGGAAAAACGACCCCGCTTGAGGAAAAGCCCTGGTGGCAGACGGCCTCCTGGGGCCAGATATTCTGATGGCCGGAAAAAAGCTCGGTCACATAGCCCAGCCCATTGTCAAAGGTGTGGCGGACGGCGGCCGTCAACAACCCATGCCCCTGAAGCGAAAAATTATGCTGGAAGAGGGCGGTGGCCACCCATCCCGTGAGAAACGGCCAGACCGCGCCGTAGTTATAATTGAGGGGCTCGAAATAACTGCTCTTGTTCGAGAGCATCCGGATCCCCCAATCCGTCGTCAGCTCGGCGGAGTTGAAATTTTCCAGAGTCCGGACGCTCTGCTCCGCGTCCCCGATTTTCCACACCAGCGGCACGGCGCTCCAGGGCGTCAGCTCTTTAACCTGCTTGCCGTCGGCATTGAAAGCATAGGTGTACCGGCCTTTCTCCGCGTCCCAGAATTTCGAACGAAAGCTCCGGCCCGCTTTTTCAAGGTGCGCGCCGGCCAGCTTCGCATAGTCCATATCGCCGGCAACTTGAGCGATTTGCTGTATCGCCTGGGCCGCCCTGATCCCGGCCGCGGCCAGATAGATATCCGTCTGGATGCCCGTCAAAGCCCCGAATTCGAGCGCGCCGAGCCCGGCCTTGCGGTTGTCCATCAAACCGTCGCCGTCTCCATCCGTCGTCAGGCACCAGTCAAAAGCGCGCTGGAGCGACGGCCAGCTTTGTTTAAGGAATGAGGCGTCGCCGCTCAGCCGGAAATACTCATAGCAGGCTGCGATATAAAACGGCGTCGTGTCGCCGTGGATATAGCCATAGGGATAATCCTTGAACCAGTCGAGATAGCCGGCGGCCTGAGAAAGCTCGTGGGCCATCTTTCCGTCCTGGCGCTGCCATTTCTGGGTGAACACCAGTGCTTCCTTGACCATGGAAAAGGCGCCGTAGCTCGTCAGACTCAGGGAATTCATAAAGGCGTCGCCGCCGAAAAACCAGCCGAAGCCGGGCCGGCCGCCACTCCCCGAGGTTCCCAGCCCAGCGACAAGCCCTTTGCCCAGGTCGGGATTGTCGACCATCAAATTATCGTAAGCGACCTTGGCCCAGGCGAAGGCCAGGTTCATTTTTTTATCCGGCGTTCGCACCCGGAGGGTGTCTTGCTCGAGCTTTCGGTAGTGCTCAACGGCAGCCCTGTATTGAGCTTCCGGATTGGCCGCCAGATTCTCGTAGGTTTTCCGGACCTCCTCGCGTTTCCCTTTGCCGCCGGCCAGGACGATCGGGATGTATTTGCCCTTGACGGCGTCCTTGTTTTCGATAACGATCTTGAACTCGTTCGGGGAATCCGAGAGCATGTGGGCCGGCGTGTAGGAAATGCCCTGCGCCGCCGGTGAGCCAATGGTGCCGTGATTTTTCCGGGTCGGCTCGGAAATGAGATACGCCTTGAGCCCGTTGTCCCAGTAAGCATACTGCCCCCCGATTCCGGCCGGCCACATCGGCTGGAGCACGGCGAGAAAGCTGCAGACAATGGTCAAGGGCTCGGTCGTGTCGACGGCGAGCAGGATGAGGGCGCCCGGCTCCTCAATGGACGTGATAAAAACGGCTTTGACCGTGAACGACTGGAAGGTATAGGTCAAAGTCGTCGCGGCCGGGGTTGCCGACACATAGCGGACGATCTCTTTGGCTGAGATCGGCCGCGTGCTCGAGCCAATCAGAAATGAAAGCTCGAAATTGCGGACGAGCTTGAGCGGATAAGCCCAGGCCTCGAAAGCGCCGCTCTCATAACCCAGGATGGCGAACTTCCGGCCGACCTTGTCAAAATAGGTATTGGGCTGGGCCGGGCGCTCGAGCCCTATCTCGCACGGCTCCAGCTCAAAGCGAGGGATCAATCCCGTTTGAGAAAAAATATTCTGAGGGCCGACCAGGCACATTCCCAGAGCTATCAAAACCAGTTTTATCTTCATCATGCCTCGCCCTCCTAGAAAAAATCTTCCTTTTTCATCTCAAAAAAGTGAGCTTTTTAGAACTGGTGAGGTGGCCGCGGCGCCCGGTGCCCGGCCATGATAGGATGGTTTTATTTGAATATTTTTCAAACCTGGATCTCATAGACATCGGGAATGTTGGCCAGAGAGATCTCCGGGTTGAACGTCCAACTCACGAGGTTCACCGCGCGAAAATAGGGGAAGAACCGCGAGCGGTAAAAAGGCCCCAGGGGGTAGTATTTCCTGGCCCATTCGATCGTGCCCACGCAGCCGGCCTCTCGGCAATATTTTAAGAATGCCTGGACGAATCCGAAGCGCTCTTTTCCGGAAAGCTCCGGGTAGGCGACATGGTTGATCCAGGCCCACATTTCCTTGGTTTTGCCGAGATGCTCGTGCCAAATAAAATTGATCATCCCCTGGATGCGTCCTTCTTTCTCATAGACAAGAGTCTTGGAAACACCCGGATAATCCAGCTCCCAGGCCAGTTCCTTCTCGTCCCAGGCCAGGGCCAGGCTAACGGTCTGCTGATAACGATCGAGCAAAGCCAGGCACTGGCCAACGTCTTCCGCCTTGTATTCCCGTAGGGCGACTCCCGGCTTCGCTTTGGGAGGCCTGTGGCTTCCCAAAAGTTTGATGGCGCTTTTTTCCCATCCCTTCAAGCCTTCTGAATAGTTGACGCGGCCCAAGTCCAGGATGCGGGCGATGACATGCGTCTTTCTCACCCACTCCAGGCGTTGACCCTCCCTCCTGAGCTTGTCCATCATCTTGGTCGAGCGGTGTCCGGTCTCGAGCGTCAGCAGGGAAAAATCATAGTTGTATTTCTGGTTTATCTTCAGCGCCTCCTGGATCAAGGTGATGGCCATTCCTTTGCGCAGGAACTCCTTCCGGGTCACGAGCAGACAGCTGTATATCGCCCGAAAAATCCGGCCCTTGTAATGAAAACGCTGCGGCAGGTTGGCCAGGAAGGCGATGATCTCCTGGCCCCGGTAAGCGGCGATCAGGTGGTCTCTTTCCTCCGCCTTGATGCGGTCGAAAAGAAACCGAAGGAAGGCAGGCCGGTAGAAATTTGGAAAAGAAGCGGCCCCATATTCGTCCCGCCACGAGAGGTGGGCCATGCGTTCCAGGTTTTCCAGGTCCCCGCGAAAAGGCTCGATGGAGATATCTTCTCGCGCCATAATTCGCCCTCCACTCCGTCAATTCATTTGTTTAATAATTATCACGCAGCTCTTCATTATGCAACAGAAAGGTGCATCGCCCTGCTCAGGGGCGAAATTTCACTCTCATCAGGACGATCTCGGCCGTCGTCCCGATGCGGGCCGGCGGCTCCCATATTCCCACGCCGGAGGTCACATAGTATTGGGTATTCCCCTTGCGGCCGTACCCTTGGCCGATCTCATAAAGACGGTTGTTGATGATCGTGATCGGAAAAATCGCTCCCCCGTGGGTGTGGCCGGAAAGCTGCAAATCGACGCCGGCCATCTGAGATTCCTCGAGATGGACCGGTTGATGATCGAGCAGGATGACCGGCAAATTGAGGTCCACGCCGCTCAGGATTTCTTTCAGGGGTTTTCGCCGTTCGGTATGTCCGATGTAGCTGGGGTTGATGCGCCCGACGATCGTCAAGGAATTGGCGACGCACACGGCTTCGTCCTGGAGGACGATGAATCCGCTCTTCTTGAGATAGGCCAAGCTCTTTTCGATCCCAGCGAAATATTCATGATTGCCCGTCGAAGCGAAGATCCCGTACCGGGAGCGAATTTTTCGGAAGCTGGCGGTCATTTTTTCCAGCTCCGACGGGAGCGTTTCCTCATTGACGATATCGCCGGGGATGAGGACCAGGTCGGGCTTCAGGCTGTTGATCGTCTGGACGATTTTCTCCAACCGCGGATTGTGCATGAAAGGCCCGACGTGGATATCGCCCAGGAGGACGAGGTTCAGGGTCTCGATCCCGCCGGCCCGTTTGCCGACCACGATATCCATGGTCTTGACCCGGAAATATCGCATCTGGATAAAACCGCCGATCGTCAGGGCCAGAGTGATTCCTGTCACGGCGAAAAAGGCGGCCCGGCCCGCCTGCCGGCCGTGCTGCCGGAGGACGGCCGGAAAAAAAGGGACAGCCTTATCGATCAGGCGCAGCCCATCCACGAAGACCAGGAGAAGAAAAAGATAGATCAGGATCCCCATGTAAAAGGACCCGACCACGGATAGGGACTCGGCAAATTTCCCGGGCCGGCCCCTGGAGAGTGCGCGTCCGGCAAAAAAGCATATGGTCAAGGCTCCGTAGACGACGAGAACGATTGTCCGGAAGCCGCCCGTTCCTGCCAGAGCCTGCCAGCCGCGACGGATGATATAATAATTGAGCAGCGAAAAAACGGTGAGGACGATGGCCAGGAAGATAAAAATGCTTGAGCCTTTCATGCGGCAGTCTGCAGAGCCGAGAAATATAAACTAAAAACAAAATTTTCGCCAGTTGAATAGAATCGGTTTGAATTTGGACGGAAAAAGACCGAAAAAACCTGCCCCAACCCTCTGCCGATCAGCCTTGGAAAGAATTGAACCAGGCGATATCCTCGAGCGGCTTCCGTTTTTTTTCGCCGACCGTTTTTTTCTCATAATACCCCATGGCCAGGAGCGAGACGATTTTATACTTGCGCGGGATCTTGAAGAATGTCCGCGTCTTTCTCATGTGGAACCAACCGATCCAGCACGTGCCCAGCCCCAATTCTTCCGCTTGAAGAACGAGGTGTTGGCCGGCGATCCCGATATCGATCAGGAAAAAAGGGACCTTCTGGATCTGCCTTCCGATCCTGTGGGTAACGAAGTCCAGTTTGGCCAGGAGCAGAATGAGCACCGGCGCCTCAGCGGCGAATTTTGTCGGGGAATAGATCCCGGAAAAAGCTTTCTCGGCAAATGTCCTTTTGACCTTCGGGTCATCGATGACCAGAAACCTCCAAGCCTGGGCGTTGCTGGCCGAAGGGGCCAGCCGCGCGGCCTCCAGGCAGGCCAGGATCTTTTCCCGTTCCACGGGCTCAGGCAGATAGCGGCGGATGCTGCGCCGGCTGCGGACGAGCTGTTGAAAGGGTGTCGGCTTCATGGGGCCTCCTCTCTTCATTGTACAGAAAATGGGCGGCTCCCTGCAAAGACTTGATCTGCCGGCTCTCCTGATTTATAATGAAGATGGGTTTTTATAGGAGTGAGGATTTTTCGGTTTTTACGAGGTGACCTATGAGAAGGGGGATCTTGTTATTTGGCCTCATGGCTTGGAGCGCTGCCTTAGCGTGGACGGCCTTGGGCCAGACGGACGATGCGACCATCCTGAACAAATACAAGGCCCTTGAATCACGGATCGAGAAAGCCAGGAAATATTTCCTGACAGAAAACTATGCCAAATGCGAAAAAGAAGCGGCCGGCTGTCTGGAAGTCCTCCCTGACCACCACGAAGCCCATTTCTTCATGGCTCAAGTTTTGTATAAGCGTGGAGAATTCGACAAGGCCCTTGAGCAAATGCTTTCGGCGGAATCCGGATATCTCCGTCTCCAGGGCGTCGTGGACCGGGTCCAGCAGAAAAAGTTTGAAAAACAGCTGGACAAAAAAGTCGATCTCACGGAGCAGCTCGAAGATTGGAGCGCCGCTTTGCAACAAACAACCTGCATGAAAGGCGTCTATCAAGGCATCGTTTTGGATAAAGAGGGCAAGTTGAACGCGGAAAGCAAATACTCGGAATCGGAGCTGGCCAAGGCCAATTCCCAGGTTCCCGCCGAATACGCCTATTTTCACGGCAATTGCCTGTTCCGCTTGAAAAACTATGGGGAAGCCGAGGACCACTACAGGGCCGCCATCCGGATTGACCCCCGGCACGCCAATGCCTGCAACAACCTGATCAACCTCCTTTACATGCAAAAGCGGCTCGAGGAGGCTAGGACTTTGATCAGCCGGGCCGAAGCGAACCAAGTCGCCATTGTGCCCGGGCTCAAGAACGCCGTCCTCAGTACCGGGGGAAAATAGATAGACCGGGCGGTCCTTTTGGAGTTCCCGCGCGCGAGCTTATTTTATTAGATAAAGCTTCGTCTGCCGGCCGTCGATAAAATAGAGGCCGGCGCGGGTGAATGCGGCATCTTCCTCAAGGGCGATCTGGACCTCCTGGTTGTTCCATTCGGGAACGGAAGCTTTGACATTGAGCTCGATGGAAAAGCAGGTGTCATAAAAAAGCGGGTAATCTCCTTCGCCGGGAACACCTCCCTGCTTGTCCCAGAGGCCGATGGTCGGGCCGGCCGCATGCCCATGAAAACCCAGCGGGTGGGTATAAATGCTCGGCTTCAGCCCTTCATCCTTGGCTTTCTTCAAGGCCGCCGCCAAGATTTCGTTCCCCGTCCTCAATTCCTTGAATTCCCCAAGAAAGATATCCTGAAGCCGATTTCCCTGGGCAAGAGCATCCTTGAGTCCTTTGGGAGCCTCCTCTTCTCCTTGGTGAAGGACATAGGCATGCTCCTGTGTATCCGTGTTGAGCCCGAGATAGTTGATCCCCATGTCGCAGTGCAAGAGATCCCCGCGATGGATGACCCTGCCGTCTTTAGCCTCGCCCATCTTCGGCCGCTGGATGGAAATGGACGGCTGAAACCAGGTCGCCAGCTTTAGCTCCGCGATTCTCTCCCGCATCCACCAGACCACCTGATCGGTTGTCGTTACGCCGGGTGTGATGACCTTATTGGAGAACGCCTCGGCGATGATGGCGTGGGCGATGGCCACAATATGAGGATAGACTTCGAGCTCCTCCGGAATCCTTCTCTCTAGCCAGCCCACCGCTAATCGCTCCGCGGACACAAGGCGCTTCGCAAAGTCCGGGCCCAGCGCTTCGACCAGCTTGGCTTTGTGCGAGGCGGACAGCCCGTCGCCAAAGGCGAAGGTATGGGATTCGTTGATGCCGATTCTCTGGGGATTCCGCTCCTTGATGACCTCAGCCAGCCCCTTCCACTGCTCGATTTTCTCAGGATTCCAGACGCTCTTATAAAGATCGCCGATCCCGTAACGGCTGACGGTCACCCGTTCGATGCCCTCTCTGCCTTTATCATAAAAGACGAGCATGCTCAGCCGCCTGGCAGACATCGACGAGTAAGGCACCAAGGTCAGATAGACCGGATCCTCGTTGTATTCGCGGCAGATGACGATCCACATATCGATATTCTCGCGGCGCATGATTTCCGGGAGCGCCTTGTCCAGGCGGACCCGGAGCCATCGGTCAAAGACCTCGGCCCTCTCCTTCATCCCCAATATCGAGGGGGATTTTTCTTGGGCCCGGCCAAGCGGCGCGAGGAAAGTCAAAAAAACGACGATTAAAGATAAAGCACGGATCCGATGTTTGCTCGCGAAATTCATGTTGCCTCCTAAAGCGACTTACAAGAGCTTTGTCCATTTTCCTTTTTCTTATATAACAAATACCAAGATTTTTACAGCCGTAAACATTTCTAATATCAACGTAATAATTAAAATGACATCCCTGTTCGGGCGGCGCTTAGGCCGCCCGCAGCCCCCCCCGGGCTGCGGGGAACCAGTCCCGTCGGTTCCCCCCGTCGGGCGTTTCTTTCGGCGATTTTGGGGGTATCCAGCTCTTTTACTTGCGGATGGTCTTATGGTATAGTCATTTACGAATGAACCTTTCAGGAAGAAATTTCGTATAACAAAGAGGAGGTGCTTTATGAAAAAATTCGCAGTTTTAGGATTGAGCTTAATACTCATCTTTTCTGTCTTTTCGGCCTGCAGCAAGAAGCCATCCTTCCCCAAAGCCGGCTCCGCGACGGCGGAAGATATGCTGACGCTCCTGCCCAAGAATTCCGGTGGAGTGGTCGTGGTTGATGTCCACGGGGCTATGACGACGGATTTCGCCCAAAAAATGATCAAGGAAAACAAGGAATACCAGAAATACCAGGAAATCATCAACGAAATCGGGGTTGACCCCCAGAAAGACGTCTTTTTTGTCGCGGTCGGCGTCTCCGGAGAAATGAAGCAAAATGCCAGCTCGGCTGTGGGCGTCGTGAACCTGAAGTACAACAAAGATAAATTATTAGCCGCCATCAAAAAGCAGGACATGAAGCTGGAAGAGAAGACCTATGAGGGGATCACCCTGTTCTCAAGCCCTAGCGAAGGTGAGGGGGAAAAACGTGTTTTCGGAGCGTTTCTGGACGAATCCAACATCCTCATCGGCC
>JAPKZH010000277.1 GCA_026393905.1 Candidatus Aminicenantota bacterium | reverse complement strand
CAGACGAACGGTCCGGCCGACGAAACGGACGCCAAAGATGAAAACGGGCAGCGTGCCGATCGACCAGAGGCCGCGCCACAAGGATTTCGCAGGAATCAAGGCGTACCCGAGGAGGTAAATTCCCAGAAACAAAACCATCACGCCGAACGTCATCTCCCAAATCCCGTCTTCGTACCAATATTGGATCGTTCGCCGCTCGACTTTCTTGAGGTTCGTATCCATCTGAAGCTCCTATTAACTAGTTTGTAATATAAACCAGTTTATAGTATCTACATTTATCTTTGGTTTGTCAAGCGAAAATTATTGAAGAGGATTCCCGATCCTTTTCCTTTCATGTTTCTCCATCTTTGCGACCCGCACATGCTCTATGAGTCCCTTCCGCCTTGACAGCCTTTTCTATTGTGAAGTACGATTTGCCATCATAGAAAAGGAACCATAATCAATTTGATTTTCACAATGGACTATATTGCTCACATCCGAAATGGATAAGGGGGCAATTCTTCCCTGGTTCTAAAGTTTGATTTGCATCCGGGAGGATGCTAATATTTTGAATCGCTATGAATATTGAGAAGATTCGCGTCCGGTTTGCGCCGAGCCCGACCGGCTACATTCATGTCGGAAATGCACGCACGGCCCTCTTCAACTGGCTGTTTGCCCGCCAGAACAAGGGCGTGTTCGTGCTGCGCGTCGAGGATACGGACGTCGAGCGGTCGCGCGAAGAGTATGAGCGCCGGCTGATTGACGATTTGCGATGGATGGGTCTCGACTGGGATGAAGGGCCTGATGCGGGCGGAAATTTCGGCCCCTACCGGCAGTCCCAGCGCCTGGACATTTATCAGGGCTATACCCAGAAACTTCTCCAGGAGGGGAAAGCCTATTACTGTTTCTGCAGCACCGAGCAGCTGGAAAAGGAACGCGAGACGGCGCTGGCTGCAGGCACGATGCCAATCTACAGCGGCCGCTGCCGGGTTCTCGATCCCGGGGAGGCCGAGAGAAGAATCCGGAGCGGCGAGAAAGCCGCCGTCCGGCTCAAGGTCCCGGATGAGGGCTTGATCAGCTTTGATGACCTGATCAGGGGGCATCTCGAATTCGATCTCAAGCTCATCGGCGACCCGGTGCTCGTCCGGTCGACGGGTTTTCCCGCCTACAACTACGCGGTCGTCATCGATGACCATCTGATGAAAATCACGCACGTCGTTCGCGGAGAGGACCATATCTCGAACACGCCCCGCCAGATTTTAACCTACAGGGCCTTGTCGCTCGAGCCTCCTCTGTTCGCCCATTTGGCCATGGTCATGGGCAAGGACAACACGCGTCTAAGCAAGCGCCATGGGGCGACGGCGGTCGACCAATTTGCCATAGAAGGTTATTTGGCCCCGGCCTTTTTCAACTACCTGGCCCTCCTGGGCTGGGCGCCACCGGAAGGGCGGGAGGTTTTAGAGAAGGCCGAGCTTCTCGAACTCTTCGACCTCAAGAAAGTCAGCCGCTCGGCCGCCATTTTCGATTATGAAAAGCTTCACTGGATCAATCGTCAGCACATCAAGAAGTTGGACCCGGGGGGAAAGGCGCGGAGGGCGTTTCCGTTTTTGGCGGATGCCGGGCTTTTGCCGGAAGCGATGACGGAGGTCCATTGGCGTTGGCTCGAAAAGGCCGCGGAGAGTTTGATGGAAGGCGTGGATAAATTTTCCGAGCTTCCTCAAAAATTTTCTCTGCTTTTCGATTTTACGCCGCTGGCTCTGGATGAGGAGGCCAAGTCCATTCTCAAATCCGAGTCGGCCCCGAAAGTGATTACCGCGTTCGCCCAGAAGCTGGAGCGGGCGGGCGGGCTGGATTACGCCAAATATGCCGCCATCATCGAAGAGATCAAAAAAGAGACCGGCATCAAGGGCAAGGCCCTTTTTCACCCTCTGCGCGTGGCACTGACGGCCAGGACCTCGGGTCTCGAGCTCGATAAGTTCATCCCGCTGGTGGAGGAAGGGGCGCGCCTGAGCTTCCCAAGGCCTATTAAGAGCTGTTTGGAACGTGTCCGCGAAACTAAAAAACATTTGGAAAGCAAAGCGGCCGATATTTAATAAAACAGATGACCTGCTACAAAAATTCGATGACACACAGCAAATTCAAGAATTCGGTATGTGTCACCGAATTTTGGCTATGACGATGAAGACGATCGGCGACAGGATCCACGCCAGGCTTTTGCGATCATATAAACGCAATGGATAAAATCAGCCGCATCAACCCGCTCCTGGAGATCCTGAAGTCCTCGCCGCAGCGGCTGAACAAGATTTATCTCCAGAAAGAGAGCGGCCGGCGACCGATCGGAAAGATCGTCTCTCTGGCCAGGACCCATCATGTCCCCTACCTTTTTGTGCCCAAGCAAGCCCTCGATAGTCTTGCTCCCCATCACCAAGGGGTTGTCGCCCTGGTTGCCTCCAAGGAATTCGATTCACTCGAAGCCATTTTTTCGGCCGCCCGTGTGCCCTTCCTTGTCCTGTTGGACGAGATCGAAGATCCCCAAAACCTCGGCGCCATTCTTCGCAGCGCCGAGGGAGCCGGAGTGGACGGTGTTATTCTGCCGGAGAGGAGGAGCGCCGGCCTGACCGAGGTTGTCGCCCAAGTATCGGCGGGAGCGCTCGAATACCTCCGGGTCGCCCGCGTCCCCAACCTGGCCCAAGCGATGGACGATTTGAAGAAGAAGGGACTCTGGCTCGTCGGGGCGGAGGGCGGCGCCGGCCAATATTTTTACGAGTTTGACTATACCCAGCCTGTCGGCCTTGTCTTTGGCTCGGAAGGAAAAGGCCTGCGGCCCCTGATCCGCAAGAAGTGCGACAAAGTCCTCTCCGTTCCCCTCCGGGGCAGCGTCAATTCCCTCAATGTCGCCGCCGCCGCCGCGGTCTTTCTTTTCGAAGTCGCTCGCCAAAGAAAAAGCTGATAGCCGGGGTAGCCGGGGTCAAACCTACTCATTACGCACGTTCCCCGAGGGATTTTTGCGTAACGAGTAGGTTTGACCCCGTTCTGCGAAGGCCCTTTTTCTCAAAGTTGACTTTGGCCCGGTCGGTATATATATTTTCTCTATCAAAATACATCATTATTGAGCAGGGAGGCTTCTGAAATGCGAAAGGCCTTGTTCTTCGTCTCGATTCTTGGAATTATTGCTGCCACATCGGCTTTTGGCCAGAACTATCGCGGGACCTATACCACAACGTCCGGAGGCGTCACGCTGACCCTTGTCCTCGAGCAGGACGCCGCAGGACGGATCTCCGGCACGCTGTCGGGCACGAAAGGAACGCGTTTTCGCCTGGAAGGCAAAATCGAGGAAGGGATCGCTACAGGGAATTGTTCAGGGGAGTCGGGCCAATCCTATTTTGAGGCCGAGTTCGAAGATACCAAGCTGGTCTTTACGTTGGTCGAAGTCAACGCCGCCGGCGAGGGAACCTCGCGCTCTCTCGAATTCGTTCGTTCCTCCGGGGGCGGGACGAAAGCGGCTCCTCAAGCCCCATCCGCGCCCGCGCCGCGCTCAGAGGCAGCTCCCAACCCTCAGACTCCGCAGGCGACAGCTCCGGCTCCGAAAATCCCGGACAGCGGCAAGCGCGTAAGCGATCCGCAAATGGGGATTTCTTTCGTCCCTCCGGCCGGCTGGATCGCACAAAAACAAGGCGAGGTTTTTCTCTTGGGTTCGAATACGTATAAAGGATTCATCCTCATCCAGCCGCATTCCTTTTCCGATCTCAAACAGATGGCCGAAGAGGCCGGCCAGGGGATTGTCGAGCAAGATTCCGGCATCCGGCTGATGCTGGCCTCCAAGTTCCAGGCATTCGGCTCGAACGGCCTTTCCGGCGATTTCGAAGGGATCGTTCAGGGGCGCCAGGCTAGAGCTTTTGCGATCGGCCTCGTTTCTCCGAAGGGCGGCGGAGTGACGATTCTGGCCGCGGTCGAGTCGGGAAGCTATACCAAGGACTATCCGGGCTTCGTCCGTTCGATCGCCTCGGGCTTGAAATTCGCCGAGGCCCAACCGTCAGGCCCGACCGGACCTTCGGGGCCGTCGGACGCCGGCCTGATGAAGTATTTCGCGGGCGAGTATTACTCGTATTCGAGCGGCTCTACGCTATCCGGCAGCGCCGGAACCCAGCGCACGGTCACGTTGTGTCCTGACGGGATCTACCGGGATTCCTACGAGTTCAGTGCTTCGGGTTCAGGCTGGGGAGGCGCCAACAGCCAAAGGGGCGCGGCCCGTTGGAGCATCCAAGGAGACAAGGGCCGGGGCGCGATCGTCGTAACCTACGCCAATGGTCAGACGAAGCGGGTCTCCTACCAGGTGGTTTCCAAGAACGAGGGGGCTATCCTGTTCGACGGGGTTCGATTCGCTTACGCCGGCGCGCCCAAGTGCCGGTGAACGGGGTCAAACCTACTCATTACGCATTGCGCAAAAATCTCTCGGGTAATGTGCGTAACGAGTAGGTTTGACCCCGTTCGTTGACCCCGTTCCGCCCCGATCTATTCACCCTTTGAAGTGAGAGAGGGGAGCTGAAATATCCCCCCCAATTTCACCTTTTTGGGTTATTGAAGAGCGAAAATATCTCAATTACATTATCAAAGGAGTAATTTCTACGCCTCTCAGGAAATAAATGCATCGTTCCAAACCAGGGTCGCATGACAAGAAAATGAAGACGTCTAAAAATTCTGGTCGCGGAGGCAAAAAAAAGTCTGGCCGGGGGGTTGGTGCGGCAAAAAAGGCCGCGTCCAGATCCAAGCGCCTCCCGAATTCCCTTTATTCTCAAGTGAACCACGAAGACATCAGTGCGTCCAATGGGCTCTTCAAGAGCAGGTCCAAAGATGAAATCAATGAATGCATTTTCAGGATCTCCGAAGCCGCCATTTCCTCGATAAACCTGGACGACCTCTTCTTTTCCATCCATCGGCATATCGCCGAGCTGATGCCCGCCCATAACTTTTATATCGCCCTCTATGATTCCGTAAATGACATGCTCAGCTTCCCCTATTTTGTGGATGAATGCGATCCGACTCCCGCCCCCAAAAAGCTGGGCAAGGGTTTGACGGAATACGTGCTCCGGACGGGGAAGCCACTGCTTGCATCTCCCGAGGTCTTTGTCGAACTCGAAAAGAGCGGCGAGGTCGAGTCTATCGGCGCTCCTTCCATCGATTGGCTGGGAGTCCCGCTGAAGCTGGACGGCCAGATCATCGGCGCGCTGGTCCTGCAGACCTACACCGAAGGCGTTCGCTACGGCCAAGAGGAAATGAATGTCCTCAAATTCGTCTCCGGCCAGGTGGCCATGGCGGTCAACCGCAGAAAGATCGAAGAGGAAGTCCAGGAGCGCGGGCGTCTGCTGGCCAGCGTTTTTGAGAGCATCCAGGACGGAATTTCGATTCTCGATTTGGACTACAGGATCATCCGGGTCAATCCGGCCGTGGAAAAATGGTATGCCCACGCCATGCCCCTCATCGGCAAGAAATGTTTCGAAGCCTATCACCTCCGGGACCAGGTTTGTCCCGTCTGCCCCACCCGCCAGAGCCTGGAAACGGGACAGGCGGCCTACGAAGTCGTCCCCAAGGTCGGCACGGGGGGCGAAGTGACGGGTTGGCTGGACCTTTACAGCTTTCCTCTCATCGACCAGCGAACCGGCCAGATGAGAGGCGTGATCGAGTATGTCCGCGATATCACGGAACGGAAAAAGGCCGAGGACCGGCTCCAGGCCTCGCTTCGAGAGAAGGAAGTCCTTCTCCGAGAGATTCACCACCGGGTGAAAAACAACATGCAGATCATCTCATCTCTCCTCAACCTCCAGTCCCGTCATATCCAGGACCCCGGTGTTCTTGAAATCTTCAAGGAAAGCCAGCGCCGCATCCGCTCGATGGCTCTCATCCATGAACGGCTCTATCAGTCCGCCGACCTGTCCCGCATTGAATTTTCCCAATATCTGGATAACCTGACCCACCGCCTGCTCCACTCTTATCAGGTGGATTCCGACCGGATCCGCCTGAGTCTGCACACCGAGGAGGTCTTCCTCAACGTCAACACGGCCATCCCCTGCGGCTTGATCGTCAACGAGCTCATCTCCAACGCCCTGAAGCACGCTTTTCCCGACGGGCGAGGGGGCGAGGTGGCCGTGGAGCTTCATCGGAATGAGGGGGGCGAATTTCTCCTCCGAGTCATGGATAACGGGGTGGGGTTTCCCAAGACTTTGGACTTCCGCCGAACGGAGACGCTGGGCATGCAAATCGTCGTCACGCTGGTCGATCAGATTGACGGAACGATCGAAATGGGCGCTTCCGGAGGGACGGACTTCCAGATCCGCTTCAAAGAGATCCCCTACAAGCCAAGCCCGTGACGGAGAGGGGCGTTTTCCGGCCGGGAGCGCCTCTTCTTGACAGAGCTTTGCTCAACCTTATAGAATAAGCCCGCAGACTTTAACCTGAAAAAGTCAGAAACCGATGTCGAAAAGCCTAGATTTTTATCAGCTCGAGAAAAAAATCGTCGAGCTCAAGGAACAGATCGACCAGATCCAGCTGAGCGAAGAGCAGGGTAAAAAAGAGAAGGTCGCCGGCCTCAAGCTCGAAATCGAGAAGGAATGGGCCAAGATCGCCCCCAAGCTGACGCCGACCCAGATTGTCCAAATTGCCCGCCACCCCAAACGGCCGTATTGCCTGGATTATGTCAACGCCCTGATGCAGGATTTCATGGAGATGCACGGCGACCGCCGCTTCGCCGATGACACCGCGGTCGTCTCCGGCCTGGCCTTCTACAAGGGGCAGACCGTGGCCGTCGTCGGGCAGCAAAAAGGCCGGACGACGAGGGAAAGGATCGAGAGGAATTTCGGCGAGCCCAATCCCGAGGGCTATCGAAAAGCCCTTCGGATCATGAAAACGGCCGAGAAATTCGGGTTTCCGATCATCACCCTGATCGACACGCCCGGCGCCTATCCCGGCATCGGGGCCGAAGAGAGGGGGCAGGCCGAGGCCATCGCCAATAATCTCAAGGTCATCTCCACCATGGGTGTTCCGATCGTCTGCGTCATCATCGGCGAGGGCGGCAGCGGAGGCGCCCTGGCCATCGGCGTGGGCGATACGATCATGATGCTCGAGAACTCGTTCTATTCCGTGATCTCTCCGGAGGGCTGCGCGGCCATCCTCTGGAAGGACCAGAACGCCGTCGAGCAGGCCGCCCAAAACATGAAGATCCGCGCCCAGGATTTGTTGGACCTGGGCGTCATCGATAAGATCATTCCCGAGCCGCCCGGGGGCGCCCACATCGATTGCGAGCAGACGTTCAAGAATGTCGACAAGCACCTGAACCAGGCCCTCAAGAAGCTGGAACAGAAGCCGGTCCAGGAGCTACTGGAAGAGCGCTACCAGAAATTCAGGAAAATGGGAATCGTCCTCGAAAAGTGAGCACCTCAACTCCGGCCAAAAAAGAAATCGCCGCGATCAAGGGGACCAAGGATATTCTGCCGGGCGAAGTCGGGATCTGGCAGAAAGTCGAGGCCGAGGCGAAGGGGCTTTTCGAGTTCTATGGCTACCGGGAGCTCCGGGCTCCCGTTTTCGAAGCGACCGACCTTTTCGAAAAGGGAACCGGCGAGACGACCGATATCGTCACCAAGGAAATGTACACGTTTACCGACAAGGGGGGCCGGTCGATCACGCTCCGGCCCGAGTATACGCCTTCCGTCGCCCGGGCCATCATCGAGCATAGGCTTTATCTTCAACCCGACCCGCTGCGCTTCTATTTCATCGGGCCCATGTTCCGCTATGACAAGCCCCAGAAGGGCCGGTATCGCCAGTTCCACCAGGTGGATGTCGAGGTTTTCGGGGAAAAGGACCCGGCCATCGATGCCGAGATCGTCGAGATGGCCGATACTCTCTTGAAAAATCTGGGGGTTCAAAACGCCGAAACCCTGGTGAATTCGGTGGGCTGCCGGGCCTGCCGCCCCGCCTATTCGAAGGATTTAAGGGCTCACGCCGAGAAAGTCCGCGACCTCCTCTGTCCCGACTGCCAGCGCAAAATCGCGACCAATCCGCTCCGGATCTTTGACTGCAAGGTCGAGTCCTGCCGAGAGCAGGCTGCCCGCTTCCCCAAAATCTCGAGCTACCTCTGCCGCGAATGCCGGGACCATTTCACCAAGTTTTGTTCCTATCTGGACCTCTTCGGGATCCCTTACAAGGTGGAGCCCAATCTCGTTCGCGGCCTGGATTATTACACAAAGACCACCTTCGAGATCGTCAGCTCCGGGCTGGGCGCCCAGAATGCGCTGCTCGGGGGCGGCCGCTATGACGACATGATGAAGGATTTCGGCGGGCCCGACCTCAGCGCCATCGGTTTCGCCCTGGGCATGGAGAGGCTGATTTCCATCCTGAAGATCAAGCCGGAAAAGTCGAAATTCCTTTATATCGCCACCCTGGGCGAGGCGGCCAAGACAAAAGGGATCGAGTTCGCCAGGTTCTTCAGGCGGCAGGGGGTCGAAAGCCTCATCGAATTCGTCGGCCGAAGCCTGAAAAATCAGATGAGCCGGGCGAATAAGCTGGGCGCGGCCTGGGTGCTGATCGTCGGCGAAGAGGAGATTCGCAAAGGGCTTTACCAGCTCAAGGATATGGCCACCGGAAACCAGAATGAGGCGAAGGCCGAGGACCTCCTCAAGATCATCTGCGACTCTGCCTAAATTGTCGAGAAATAGTCATCGCCAGGAGCCGAAGATGTTTGCCATCGAGCGCGAAGCGTGGCGATTTAGCCGTTCGGGTCATTCCGAGCGAGGCAAGGAATCTCCTCCTGGTGCGCGATAGGTTTGAGAATGCTTCGCGGCAAGGCACCTGGCAATGGCGGGAGTCGAGCCGTGAAATTTAGGCAGTTGAGAGATGCATAAAATAAATGGGGACAAGTTCCGAATTCTTTTAAATTCGGAACTTGTCCCTGTATTTTTAATAAGGACACACACCGATGGAAAAAGAGAAGATGACAGATAAATCAAGGTGGCATCGAACGCATTACTGCGGCTCACTGCGCTCCGGGCAAGCCGGCCAAGACGTTGTTCTCTGCGGCTGGGTCCACAGGCAGAGGGACATGGGAAACCTGGTCTTTGTGGACCTCAGGGACAGGGAAGGGATTGTCCAGATCGTTGTTAGGTCGGACACGCCGGCCCTTCTGGACGAGGCCAAAAAGCTCAAGTCGGAGTATGTCCTGGGTGTCGAAGGCCGAGTCCAGAAGCGCGAGGCCAAATCCGTGAACCCGGAGATGCCGACGGGGGAAGTCGAGATCGAGGCCACGGCGCTCAAAGTCTTTTCGACTTCCAAAGTGCCTCCTTTTCTTATCGTCGATCCTCCCCAGGTTTCCGAAGAACTGCGCTTCAAATACAGATACCTCGATCTGCGCCGCCCGGCGATGCAGCGGAAAATCAGGCTGCGCCACGAAGCGGCCCTGCGCGTTCGCAATTTCCTCAGTCAGAACGGTTTTTTCGAGATCGAGACTCCGTTCTTGATCAATTCGACGCCCGAAGGCGCGAGAGATTTTCTTGTCCCCAGCCGGATCTACAAGGGCAAGTTCTACGCCTTGCCCCAATCGCCCCAGATTTTCAAACAGACGTTGATGATTTCCGGGTTTGATCGCTATTTCCAGATCGTCCGCTGCTTCCGCGACGAGGACTTTCGAGCCGACCGCCAACCGGAGTTCACCCAGATCGATATTGAAATGAGCTTTATCGAGAGGGCGGATCTCTTCGATGTCGTGGAGAGAATGATGGCCGCCCTGTTCGAGCTCATCGGTGAAAAACTGAGCCCTCCTTTTCTCAGGCTTTCTTACCAGGAGGCCATGGACAAGTATGGATCGGACAAGCCCGATTTGCGCATTCCGCTTGAGATTTCGGACCTTACCGAGATCGCACCGGGTTTGGGCTCCGAGATGATCCGGAACGTTTTGTCCTCGGGCGGCGTCGTGAAAGCTATGCGCGTCCCGAGCGCCGCCGCGTTGTCCCGCAGCCAACTCGACAAGCTCAACGATAAAGCGCGCTCAATCGGCGCCAAAGGCCTAATCTGGATTAAAAAGCAGGACGGCTTCAAATCATCCTTGAAGCTCGCCGACGGCGAGTTCGACCTCATCTGGAAGAGCCTTCAGGCTGGAGAGGGCGACCTGGCGCTTGTCCTGGCCGACCAAAAAGAAACCGCTCTCAAGGCTCTCGGAGAGATCCGCCGCGACTGGCCCCAAGATCTGCCCAAGGACAAGCGCACTCTCAAATTCGTCTGGGTCACGGATTTCCCTCTGTTCGAATGGAGCGGCGAAGAAGGCCGGCTGGTCTCCATGCATCATCCTTTTACCTCGCCGCTCGATGAAGACCTGGCCTTGCTCGACAAAGACCCGGCCAAAGTAAGGGCCAAAGCGTATGACCTCGTCCTCAACGGCGTGGAAGTCGGAGGCGGGTCGATCCGAATCCATGATATGAAGCTTCAACAAAAAATTTTCGATTTGCTCGGACTGACCCCGAAGGAAACAGGCGCAAAATTCGGCTACTTCCTGGAGGCGCTGACCTACGGCGCCCCGCCGCACGGCGGGATCGCCTTCGGCTTCGACCGGCTGGTGAGGATTCTGGCGGGGGAAGAATCCATCCGGGAGGTGATTGCCTTCCCCAAGACCACGAGCGCCCTGTGCCTGTTTACGAATTCGCCCAGCGAAGTCTCGGAGCGCCAGCTCGACGAACTCGGCCTCGCCCTCAAAAAACCGAAAGAATAGCTAGCCCCATGAAATGGAAAGAGGCCGGATCGATGCCGGAGCGTCCCCGCAAATTCCCGGAAATTTTTTATGGCGCGGCCATGCTCGCCATCTCCGGGTTCTTCATCCTCTATGAAATCATCAGGGCCGTGCGCGTCGGCTTGACGGAGGATGAAGCATCGACCCTTTTGCTCTACCTGTCCCATAATGTCTCC
>JAPKZH010000240.1 GCA_026393905.1 Candidatus Aminicenantota bacterium | reverse complement strand
GCCCGGAGGGAGCCCGTGGAAATGGGCATCATCTTCGAGCGCATGATCAGCCGGCTCTCCCAGTCCGGAACGTATCCGCCGCTCGATCCCGCCCAGGGCATGAACTTCCTGACCCAGACGCGGACGCTGCTGTTCACGGACATTAAGCACTACACGCTGCTCGAAATCCTTCCCGCCGCGACCTACAGCGCCAGGAGCTCTCTGGACCAGGGTACGCTCAAAACCGAAAAGGGCGACGCCGACCTGAGCCTGACCGCCAAGTACGGCCTGACCTCTCAGCTGATCATGGACGGGACGGTGAACCCCGATTTCAGCCAGGTCGAATCCGATGCCGGCCAGGTGGACTTCAACCTGCGCTATTCTTTGTACTATCCCGAAAAGCGGCCCTTCTTCCTCGAAGGCCAGGAGAAGTTTTTCTTCGCGGCAAGCCAGGATGGCGATCCGCTCGGCGCCATCGTCTATACCAGGTCGATCATCGACCCGCTCCTGGGCATTAAGCTCAACGGAAAGGTCTCCGCAAAAGACGCCATCGCCTCCATTTACGCCATGGACGAGCCTCCCGCGGCCGCGGCCGAGGACTTCGCCCATTTCACCATCGTCCGCTATAAGCATGCTTTGAGCGGGGACAGCCATCTGGGCGGATTCTGGACCGGAAGGTTCCAAGGATCCCATTACAATGCCGTGGCCGGGACGGACGGTCAGATCCGCCTCACCCCTTCCAGCATCTTCGGCTTCCACGCCTTCCTGTCACAGACGAAGCCGGGGACGGCTCTCGAGGCCGTCGACGGCCACGCCCTCGGGCTCCAATACCTATACTCAACCCGCAATTGGGTCATCATGGCCGCCTTCCAGGACTTGAGCGAAAAATTCGATACCGAAGTCGGCTACCTGTCACGGAACGGCCTGACCCGGCTCAGGGTGGGGATCATGCCGATGCTCTATCCGAAGTCCAAGACGATTCTCCGGATCGATCCCATGATTCATAGCACGCAGATCCGCGACAGGTTCAGCGAGCAGGTTGAAACGGACAACTCCATCGATCTAAGGTTCCTCCTGCCCCGGAACACCACGTTCACCCTTGGCGGGAAATACGCCACGGAAGTTTACCTCGGCCGGAAGTTCGACCGCAGCAGCCTGAGGATCGTCGCCAACAGCTATATCACCAAGAAACTGGCCTTGGGCGGCTCATACAGGTACGGCGAAAAGATACGATACGTGGATGACCCCTACCAGGGCCGGGGGACCGACGCCCAGATGGCGGCCACCTATCTTCCCTCGGAGAACCTCCACTTCGATCTCAGCCTGGCCTACTCGGACTTCACCCGCTCCGTCGACGGCACTAGAGAGTTCGACTACACCATCCTCCGCAGCCGGAACATCTATCAAGTCAACAAGTATCTCTTCTTTCGAGCCATCTTCGAATACAACTCCTTCTGGAAGCGGCTGATGACGGATTTTCTCGTCTCTTTCACCTACATCCCGGGGACCGTCATTCACGTCGGCTACGGCTCCCTCTATGAAAAGATCGAATGGAGAGAAGGAGATTATGTCTCCGCCGACCGCTTCCTGGAATCAAAAAGAGGCTTTTTCTTTAAAGCATCCTACCTCTGGCGGCTGTGAGTATGAGCCTTTCTCTGGGGATTTGCGGTACCGCCGGGAAAATGCTATAAAGAGAAAACAAAGGAGAACCGGATGAGCATTGTTCTAAACGTCGAAGGATTGAAGAAGTCCTATGGGCGCTTGGAAGCGCTCAAAGGTATTAGCTTCCAGGTGGAGGAAGGTGAGATCTTCGCCCTGATCGGACCGAACGGCGCGGGCAAGACTACCACCTTGAGAATCGTGGCCACGCTGCTATCCCCTTCGGAGGGGAAGGTCGAGCTTCACGGCTATGACGTTAAAAAGCAGCCGGAAAAGATCCGGGAGAACATCAGTTACCTTCCCGAAGAGGCCGGGGCGTACAGGAACCTCAAGGGAAAGGATTATCTAAAATTTATGGCCAACTTTTACGCGCATACAGACGATGAGGCCTCGCAATTTATCAAGCGGGCTGAGGGCGTCGCAGACCTGGGAAGCCGGCTGGGCGAAAAAGTCGGCACCTACAGCAAAGGCATGGTCCGAAAGCTGCTGCTGGGAAGAGCCCTGATGACCCGTCCCGCCCTGGCCATTCTG
>JAPKZH010000145.1 GCA_026393905.1 Candidatus Aminicenantota bacterium | reverse complement strand
TGGCTAGAGACGGGCTGTCGGAATACCGGAAATACTTCAACGGCCGCGTCCTCGGCGGAGTGGAAGGCGGTATCGAGGGCGGCGTCATCGGCGAAGTCCTGGGCGGTGTCGCGGGAGGGCAAAAAAAGCCGATGGACCCCGACCTTGAGCTGAAGCTGATCGCTCTCGATGCTCTGATGAGCATGGACAAGGAGAAGGCCTTTCCCATCCTGGAAAAGTTGGTCAAAGAGGAAAAGAGGCCCGAACTTCGGGAAAAAGCGCTGATGGTCCTCGGCCAGTCTCGCGACGCCAAAGCCCTGCCGCTACTGACCGAACTGGCCGTTTCGGATCCTTCTCCGAGAGTCCAGGAGATGGCCGTGATGTGGCTAAGCCAGAGACACGATGAGGCGAGCATGGACGCCCTTCTCAAGATCTATGAAAAGGCCGTGGACGATAAGCTCAAGACGCGCCTCTTCTACGGGTTCGCCCAAAGCAATAATCCAAAAGCCCAAGCGAAACTCATCGAGATTGCCAAGAACGAAAAAGACCCGAAACTGCAGAAAAGCGCCATCTTCTGGCTGGGTCAAAAGAGGGACGAAGCGAGCGTCGCTTCCCTCATCGAGATCTGCGACAAAATCTCGGACTTCTCGATCAAGGAGAGCATCATAGTGTCTTTGGCCCAGGGCAAAAGCGAAAAAGCAAGAGCGAAACTCATCGAGATCGCCAAAAACGATAAAGATCTGAAGGCGAGAGAGCGTGCCATTTTTTGGATCGGTCAAAGAGGGGGCGATGATGTTCTGGACCTCCTTATGGACATCTATAACAAAACCGAAGATGCCAAGCTCAAAAAACAGATCATCTTTTCAGTTTCTCAAAACCGCGGTCCCAAGGCCGTCCAGGCCATGATCGCGATGGCCCGGAAGGAAAAGGACCTTGAGCTGAAAAAACAGCTCATCTTCTGGCTGGGCCAGAGCAAGAGCGATGAAGCCATGAAATTCCTTAAAGAAATCCTGGACAAGTAAATTCCTGACAGGAGAAGACTATTGAATCCCTTAAGGTTAGACTCAAAAAACGCCCTCGGCAGAAACGAGGCGGAGCAGCGATTCCGGCGGCGTCATCGCCGGACGGCTTGTGCTGTGGCTTTTCCCTCTTTTTTTGCCGTTTTGTTAATGATGTTCTTGGCTCTCCCTCTAGTGACACAACCCCGACTTCCTTCCGGCGAAACTCCAGGCTTTTTGAAAGGCAAGGTGGTTGACCTCAGCGGGAGCGCGGCAGCCCTTGATAAAAAAATTGAATCGGCACGCGGAGAAGCCCAAAAAGCCAAGGCCGGAGATCTTTTTTTTACAGCCTATCTGTTCGAAAGCCGGCACAAGATCCACCGAGGGTCTGAAGGCCGCGTCTCAGAAGGCTTTCTGATCGGCACGAAAGAAGCCAAAATCAAGATCGAGGAAATCGGCAAAGGCAAAAACCGGGTGGAAGTGGGAGGCCAAAAGGAAGACGCCCCTGCTCCTGCCGCCCTCCTGTTCCTTCATTCGCAAAAAGACGGCCTTCTTGACGTTTCGCTTTTGGACCCGGACCAGACCTACGATTTTTCCGATACGTCCGTTTACTGGCTGGGCCGGGCGACAAACGACGAAAGCCTGGCGCTCGTGGAAAAATGGTTTGAATCGGCCGGCTCGAAAACGCATCTTCAAGGCACTCTTGTTTTCATAACCAGTTGCCACCCGGGTCCGAAAGTGCCTGATTTCCTGAAAAAAGTCGCCCTGGGGAGCTATCCCGGCAAAGTCCGGGAATCGGCCGT
>JAPKZH010000201.1 GCA_026393905.1 Candidatus Aminicenantota bacterium | reverse complement strand
GGCCCCTTTAAAATCGAACGCAAAAAGATTTCTCTTAAGCTCTAGAGATCCCGGAAATCCGAAGATGGAATTCCGGGAGACGGAATTCCGGGGACAGGTACTTAATTAGAGGTTGGGGTCAAAGCTACTTTTTATCAAAGGTTGGGGTCAAACCTACTCGTTACGCACGCTCCCCTGGAGAATTGCACACGTAAGGAAGCAAGGTCAAAGCTATTCTTTATGCAAGTTTTCCTCATTCTCCTCAAAATTTTGCGTAAAAAGTAGCTTTGACCCCGGATGCTGGATAACCTTCGGATTGCTCTTCTTCAGGATAGAAAATACTTATAAGCCGGGACGACTTCGATCGTCTTGTCCGAAATCTTAAGCGTTCTCTCTTGATCCCTGGAAATGATTACGCCCTTCTTCCCGTCGAACTTTTTCAAGAAAGCTTCCAGGCCGCGGGTCTCGATTTTCCCGAACTTGATTTCCACGGGGCATGTTTCCTCCCCCATTAAAACGACGTCCACCTCATGCTTAAGAGGGTCACGCCAGAAGAACTCGGCCCGGAGCTGATTGACGACATGGCACTCGAAGACTTTGGACTGCGAAAAAGGGTCCTCGCGGAAGAGAAGATCGACGGACGGCACCGCCGGATAATATTTCTTCAATTTTCTTTCGGTCTTTCTGCGGTTCGTTGAGAAATTGTAGAGTTTCCGGACCAGGAAGGACTCTTCTAAATACATTAAATAATTGGACAAGGTCGGACGCGACAATTTCAGTTCTCCGGCCAATCCGGAAATCTCGATGAGCTGGCCGGGCTCTTCCATGAATATGTTCAGGATGGATTCCAAAACGGCGATATCCTTGACCTTCAAAAGCCCGGGAAGATCGCGATAGATGACCTTCTCGACAAGGCTTTCCCTGACATACTTCTTGACGACGGTCTTGTCCTCGATGCCGACCAGCTCGGGAAGGCCGAGCGTTTTCATGAATTCCGCGAAATGCCGAGAGAGCTCTTTCTCGTAAAGTCCGACAGGCCTAAGATCGATCCCTTTGAACGATAAAAATTCCTTGAAGGTCAAGGGCTCGACCTTGAATTCGAAGATCCGCCCGGCCAGCGTCTCCCGAGATCTCCTGCGGATGAACAGGGATTCGGAGCCGGAGATTACGATCTTGACGTCCTTGGCGGTGTCGTAGAGGACCTTGAGTTGATCATCCCAATCGTCAATCTTCTGAATTTCGTCCAAGAGGAGCAGAAAGGCACCTTCCCGAACGTCGACGCCTAAAAGATCTTCATATGCCCTGACGACTTCTCGTAGTTCGATATTCCTGAATTCATCAAAAGAAACATAAAGGATGTGGCGCGGCGGGAATCCGGAGCTTATCTTGTCCAACGCGGCCTTTTCAAGAAGAGTCGTCTTTCCGACGCGACGGAGTCCGGTCAAGGCAATAATCTGGCGCAAAGGAAAAAATTTCTGGATCTCTTGAAAGATGGACCTCGGCCGGAAATCAAGATGGAACTCTCCCCGCCACCAAGGATTGAATTCTCTGAGAGAATCTTTAAGATCAGGCATGGCTTTAGGTAATCATTTTTTTTACGTAAATTATAAATAACATAAAATATATATTATGTCAAGTCTGTTTATCATTAATTTTTCTATTTTAAAGCTGGGGGCAGGGTCAAACCTACTCTTTATGTACAATTCTCCAGGCGTAGCATGCGTAAAAAGTAGCTTTGACCCCAGACTAGCCCGAGCGTCGATGTAGGATGGCCGCATCGACAGTCTTTTTAAATTAAGTGCCCGTCCACGATTCTTTTATTTCCGCGGGAACCAGACCTCCATCTCGCCCGCCCCCCGGTTCCCCCACGCGTAATACGGGATGGCCAGGAGATCCTGCTCTTTTGTTGAGGCGATCTTACCGTCCACGCTTTTTGCCGCCGCTAGCTCTTTTCCTCTGAGCACAACTATGCCCTTCAGCAGGTCCGGCCTGAACTCCGCCGAGATCATCGCGGAGTCGGAAAGCATTAAATCCAACGCTTTTCCGCCATTGTCCAGCCCTTCGGCGCAAAAGACGATCGGGCCGCGCTGCAAAGCGACCTTACCCGCATCCTCCTTCACGGCGGCATGGGCCGCAACGCGCCGAACGGGCAT
>JAPKZH010000583.1 GCA_026393905.1 Candidatus Aminicenantota bacterium | reverse complement strand
CGCGCCTCGACGGAGAATTCGCTCGGCCAGTTCGAGCGCGCCGTAGAGCGCGCCGTTAGGATCCGGAGCCTGGACGGAGGCGGCGCCGTTCTTGAATGTGATCGAATAACTTTCTGGAAGCCCCGTCCCCTCGACGCGGATATCGACCGGAGTCTTCATTCCGCGAGCGGCAAGGGCTTCTGCGACCGCCTTGCGGCCGAAGGCGACGGGATCATCGGCCTGGGCAAAGGCGACGACGGCCAGGAGGCCGACGGCGGCCAAAATCGCAAACAAATGACAGAGTTTCGTCATGGACTGATTTTCCTTTCCGTGGGGATGAGAACGATGAGTGCCCGATGGGCATCTCCGCGCATGGTGGAATGATTATAGGTCCCTCTCTGCTTGACGTCAAATCGCGCCGGAGTTCGGCCCGGTTTTAATGACTTGACAAGATTTCATGAAGACGGTTACAAAGTAGGTGAAGGCAATCAGGAAAAACAGATGAGGCGAATGAAACGCCGAGAATTCCTAAGGACAGGCCTGCTTGCGGGAGCGGAGATCGCTTTGTTGTCCTCTTCAAACGCCGCGATCCGTCGGGGATCATTCTCCACCTCAAAAGGAGGTTGTCCTATGACCCTTTCTGACCCAAAAGCCTCTTCGGTTCAGACCTTGGCCATGGAAACATATGCCCGGCGGAGCTTCAACTATCTCGACCGGATGGCGGACAAGGACGGCCTACCCTATTTTAATATTTTCTGGACGAAGCCGGCTGAGGCCGCCCACGACTGGCCTGATTTCGGGGATGTCATGTCCCGCCAACTCCAGGCTGCGGTCATGGCCCGCCATATGACGGGCAGAGAAGCTCAACTGGAAAAGATCTGGCTGAAGAAAATTCTTAGTCTTATGGACCCAGCTTCGGGGCTTCTTGTCAGGCCCGAGACATCCTACTGTCGCTCCGTTGCGGACCCGGGAGACCAGGCATTGACGCTCTATGCCTTGGTCACGGCTTATCAGGACGCGCCCGGCCAGGAGCTTAAAAAAACAATTCTCAAGCTGATCAACGGCATCCGGCGCAAGGTGGATGGGGAAGGCGAAAAATCGGGATACCTCAGCGGATTTCTCATAAAAAGCCTTATGAGCGCGGCCCGTGTGCTCATGGATGAGCCGGCTTTTCTCCTGGCCGGCAGGTTGACCAAGCACGTTTTCGAGAAGACATCGACGTTCTCGCCCGACAATCATTTTCGACACGGCGGGCATATGCACGGCAACTTGAGGACCCTCCTTGGGGCTGCCGATTATGCCCTGAAGGCCGGGGACCCTGAGCTTTTCAGCCGGGTGGATGCGCTCTACCGATACGTGCGCTCTGAATCGACCCGCTTTGGGTTCCTGCCCGAGCAGATCGGGCGCAAGGGCGATATCGTTCTCTGTGAAACGTGCGCCCTCATGGATTATGTGGGCCTGGCGGCGACGCTGGCCAACCACGGCCATCCCGAATATTGGGATGATATCGAGCGGACCGCAAGGAACCAGCTCATTGAAAGCCAGCTTGTCGATGCTTCCTGGCTCGAGTCGCCGGATGAATCCGGCGGAGCACAGGATACGGCGCAGTTCACATGGAGCGCGATCGGCGATCGCATGATCGGCGGCTACGCGGGCTGGAGTTCCCCCACCCATTTCTTGGCTGCCCGTGAAACGCTCAACGCCCACTGGGGCGGACCCGAGCTCAAGGACAAAACGCGCGCCTTTCAGAACTGCTGCGGAGGCTCAGGCACCCATGCCTTCTACATTATCTGGAAGAACGCGGCCCGTTTCAAAGACGGCTGCCTCACCGTCAATCTTCATGTCGACAAGCTCCTTCCCCAGGCTGAGATCCGCTGCTATCAGCCCTATGAAGGGCTGTTGAAGGTGGAGCTCCGAGAGGATTGCCGAGTCAGGGTGCGGATCCCCAGCTTCGTCAAGCCGGAAGAAGTGAGGGTTGAAGTCATGAGAGGAAACGAAGGACAGGCGAAGGGACAAAATCAAGGCGAACGCCTTGAGCCTCGTTTTTGGGGAAATTATGCAGAACTCGAGGGGCGGCGCGCCGGAGACGTTCTTCGGGTTTATTATCCGGTTCCGGAATTCACCGACGAAGCGGTCATCGGCAATCCCGGCCACAGGCAATACAGATACCGGGCGACGTGGAAAGGGGATACGGTCGTGCGGATGGAGGCCCTCGGAGATGAATTCAAAACGGGTTATTCAGATTTTGATAAACGCGATGTTCCGATTTTTTACGGAAAGGAAGGCCCGGGTCCTCTCTACCAGCGCCAAGGCATGATGTCGGCCACGGTCCCGGCCTTAGCCCCGCTTCATTTGGATTCGAGCCTAATTGATTTTTGGTTTTGATTCTCCTTGTCCTTGGCCGGGTTTTTGGATAGGGTATGATTATTAAACATCGCTTTGGAGCGAGGAGTTCGCCATGAAAAGATACGGTCAGCTGATTCGGGTCAAGCCGGAAAAATTCGAAGAATACAAGGCCTACCACGCCAAGGTCTGGCCGGATGTCCTGGATATGATCCGGCAATGCCATATCCATAACTATTCGATCTTCCACAAGGACGGCCTCCTGTTCGCCTATTTCGAATATCACGGCACAGACTTTGAGGCTGACATGGCCAAGATGGCCGCCGATCCCAAGACCCAAGAGTGGTGGGACATCATGATGCCGATGCAAGCTCCGCTGCCGAATCTGGCCGCGGGCGCCTGGTGGGCCGACATGGAGGAAGTCTTTCACACGGAGTGAGACAGGACGGCTATGGAACGCACGGCGAATGGCCTGGCCAAACTGGACCGGATGAACAAAGCGCTTCGCCACGAGGAAGCGGATCGCGTCCCCATCAGCGATTTCTTTTGGGGAAGCTTTCTGGAGCGTTGGCGCAAAGACCTGGGCTTGCCGGCCGGCACCGATATCTACAAATACTATGACCTCGACTGGATCGTCACGGTCCCCAATATGGATCCGCATGTCAAGCCGTTCGAGATCCTCGAGGAAACCGGCGAGCACGTCATCGTCCGCACCGGCTTTGAAGCGGTAATCAAGAAACAATTCGCCGACCCGATGCCCGCCTTTTTGAAATTCGAGACCGATTCCCTGGAAAAGCTGTCCGCTCTGCGGTTCGATGATCCCTGGGATGACCGGCGCTACTTCAGCCCGGGCGATAACCAGATTGCGGGCGTCGGCGACGGCTTCGC
>JAPKZH010000460.1 GCA_026393905.1 Candidatus Aminicenantota bacterium | reverse complement strand
GGATTTCGAGATTCCCTTCGGATCCATTTCCAGGCCTGCCGACGGCCGGGAAGTGCCGGCCCTCCGCTGGGTCGACCTGAGCGATGAATCAGGCGCCTATGGAGTCAGCCTGCTGAACGACTGCAAATACGGGTTTGATGTGAAAAATAGTACGCTCCGGCTTTCGGTCATCCACGGCGCCACAAACCCTGATCCGGAAGCCGACCGTGGGCCTCACGAGCTCCTCTATTCGCTTTATCCTCATCGCGGCACATGGAAAGACGCCCTGACCGTCCAGCGCGGCTATGAATTCAACAGCCCGCTCATGCCGAGGGTGGCCATGGTCCATCCCGGGCCGCTGCCGGCAAGCCGGTCGTTCGTCAACGTCGGGCCCGACAACATCATCCTTTCCTCGTTCAAAAAAGAAATGGGCTATTACAACCGCGGCTTGATCCTGCGGTTCTATGAGGCCTTCGGCAAAAAGACGGAGGCAAAGATCGAGTTGCCCTGGCCCGTGGATGCCTGGGAGACGGACCTGATCGAGCGGCCGGTCAAAAAAATCGAGGCGGCAGGAACGACCATCGGCCTTTCCTTCGAGCCCTATGAGATCAAGACGATCAAGGTCGCGAGAAAGCCGGGTCCATGATTCCGATGACAACGCGGGAACGGTTTCTGCGGGTCTTTCATTGGCAAGCGCCCGACCGGCTGCCCAACCTGGAGTTCGGCTACTGGGACGAGACGATCGAAGCTTGGCACAGGCAGGGGCTGCCGCTGAACATTCACGACAACGAGGCCGTGGAAAGATATTTGGGCCTGGATGGGGTTTCCATTTTCACGAAAGCGCCCATCAAAAACGGCCTGTTTCCGGCCTTTGAAAAAAAAGTCATCAAGGATTTGGGCGATCGCCTGCTGATGCAGGATGAGGACGGCAATCTCTGCGAAGTCCCGCCCGGGCGTGGCACCATGCCGAAGTTTCTCAAGTATATCATCGAGAGCCGGCAGGATTGGGAGCGGGTGAAACGCGAGTATCTGGATTATAAGAATCCCGGCCGTATCGGCGATGTCAAAAAAGCCGTCGACGAAGCCCGGGCGTCCGGGACGCTCGTCCTATTCGATCCCGGGTCTCTCTACGGCTGGCCGAGGAACTGGATGGGGCTCGAGAATTTTTCGATTGCGGTTATGGAAGATCGGCCCTGGGTCGAAGAGATGATGGAGCATCTCACGGAGATGACACTCTATCTCATAGAGAAAGGATTTCCGGAGAAAGGCATCGATGTCGGCTGGTGGTGGGAGGACATGTGCTACAACCACGGCCCGCTCCTTTCCCCCAAGCTCTTTCAGGAAATGATGGTCCCTCGCTATAAGCGGGTAAGCGAGGCGCTCAAGAGGCGGGGGATCGAACTCAATGTCCTCGACTGCGATGGTCGGATCTACGAGCTCGTCCCCGGCTGGCTTGAGGCTGGAATCAACGTCATGTTTCCTATCGAAGCGCTGCACACGGATCCCTTCGAATTGCGGGAGATCTACGGCGACCGCGTCCTGCTGTTGGGCGGCGTCAATAAGCTGAGCCTCATCCGGGGTCGTGAGGCGATCGATCGTGAGTTGGAGGGGCTCGTTCCGCTCATCGCTAAGGGCGGCTTTATCCCTACGGTCGACCACCGCGTCCCCCCTGATGTTACCTACGAGAATTACCTGTATTATTTGGAAAGAAAAAAATCGATTTTGTAATATGGGCTCTCTCCGATTTCCCGTGGAGAAAAATCGTTTCCTTTTTCTATCCACATGATATGGAAGAGAAACCATTAGATGAAGTTGCGTTGACTTATCAAGAAGGCTTGTAAGTTTTTGATATTTCCGCATAATAGGTAGCTCATTATTTCCTTATTCTGGAGGTTTACATGTATAAGAGAATTTTAAGCTTGTTTGGCCTGCTGATGCTGGTCTGCGGTCTGAGCGCCTGGGCGCTGGCCCAGGAGCAAACCGCCGAAACCAAGAGCGAGGTACCCGAGCTGACCGCTTTCCATGACGTGATCTATCCAATCTGGCACACGGCCTATCCCGATAAAGATTATAAGGCATTGCGCAGCTTTGTTCCCCAGATCAACGAGCTGGCGGCCAAAATTTACGGCGCCAAGCTGCCCGGAATCCTTCGCGAAAAGGAAGCCAAGTGGAAAGAGGGTGTAGCTCAGCTCAAAAAGTCCGTCGACGACTACAATGCCGCCGCGGCCGGCAATGATGACCAGGCCCTTTTGAAGGCCGCCGAGGCGCTCCATGCCAAATATGAATCCCTGGTTAGAACGCTCCGGCCGGTCCTCAAGGAGATGGATGATTTCCATCAGATCCTGTATGTCGTCTATCATAAATATCTGCCCAACAAGGAATACGATAAGATCCGGGGCGCTGGCGCGGACCTCGTCGCCAAAGCGGAGGCCGTGACCAAAGCGACTCTGCCAACAAGGCTCGAAGCCAAGGCCGGAGCTTTTAAGACGGCAGCTGGTGAGTTGTTGGAAGCGGCCAAGGCTCTCGATGCCGCCGGTCAAGCCCACGACCATACCGGCATGGAAAAAGGCGTTGACACGCTCCACACCAAGTATCAGGCCTTAGAAAAATTGTTTGATTGATCCTCAGGCAAGGTCGTCGCGAGCGAAGCGTAGTGAATCCGACGCAGTGATTGCCAGGCCCTTTGCGGCCGCGGCAATCTCATGGGATTGCTTCGTCGTCTCGGAAAACCGAGACTCCTAGCAATGACAGGGAATAATTGCCTCTTCGCAAAGCTCCTCGCCATGGCGAGGCGAAGCAATTTCAGCCGGCTTTGGCCTTCTCGACGAGAACCTGCAGGATTTCGAGCTCGTCGGCATCGTACCAAACCTTGAAGCATGAGAGACATTTATCCACCGGGATGAAATACTGGTAGTTGTAAGGTCGAGGCGTCATTTTGTAGCCGCAATTCGGACAGTATGAATTGGGCTGCTCCTTGGCCGATATTTTTTGCGTTTTGATCGGATTGAGCAAGAATTTTTCCTTGAATTCCTGTGCCTTCTTGGCCAGATCCTCGGAGAATCCAACCTCCTGGCGGTCGAGAATACGCTCCATGGCGGCCTGGTCAACCAGCTTCCCGGAGCACCGGCCGCAGATCTTGACCGGGACGCCTTCGTAGAAAGTATCGGTCAAGGGGATCTTGCAGCGAGGGCATTTGTTGAGGACGGCTTCGTTGACAGGCTTTTTGCGGGCCAGCTTTTCCAGGGCGGTCCGGATCTGGGGGAATTGTCGGGCCCGAGCTTCGACGCCCTCCTGGATATTTTTGACGAGGACGAGCGGCGTGAAGTTCGGGAGAAAGAGGAGGTCCTGAAGGGAATAGGGCCCCTGCCATTGTTCCTTGGAAGAAAGGATCAGCCAGACCTTGTCTTGGGCAAGAGCCGACAAGATCGAGGGATCGGGAGCCGGCAGGACGGCTCCTTGATGCGTTTCCTCAAAGGCATGAAGGACGATTTTTGCTTTTTCTCTTTCTTTTTGAATGTCTCGCACTTGATCGATGACGGCCGGTGGGGTCAGGCCGGCCATCTGGGCCAGGTTCCGGATGCGCGTCATGAGCGGCGGATGGGTGCTGATCAGGTGGCTCAGGAAGTCTTCGGATTCGCTGTGGGCGTCCGGAGCGACGATGAACAGCGGGCTGTAGGTCTGGTTGAAATCCCCGACAAACGAATTTTTGACATGAGCTTTGTAGATAGCCCGGGCCAAGGCCACGGGATTCCGGCTGAATTCGACGGCGGCCGCGTCCGCCAAGAGTTCGCGTTCCCGGCTAATCAACATGCTGAGGAGACGCATCACGATTGTCGAGATGGCCACCGCCACGTAGACCAGGGACGAAGGATGGCGCCTGTCGCCCCGGGTCTCCGCGAAATCTCCCGAGTCCGCATCGCCGGGTTCTAAAGCCTCCCGGATGCGCTCAAAAAAATTGGCCAACGAGCAGACCAGGGTCATGTACAGGGTATCGCCCCGAGCAATGTGGGCCAGTTCATGGGCGACGACGGCCTCCAGCTCGTCCCTTGTGAAATCCGCCAGGAGCCCCTCGGTCACGACGACGCAGGGAGTCTTGTCAGATTCGATAAGGGCCAGCGAATTGATGGCAAACGTGGGAAGGATCGAGGGCTTGACCTTGGGCAACCCGCTGGCGATTTGCATCTCCTCCACGACATTGATGAACTGCAGGTGATAGCGGTCGGACCGGTCCGGCTCTTGGGCGCACAGCCTCCTGAGGATGAATGAGGCGCCGAACTTCCGGGCATCATAATAATGCAGGATGGCGAAGATGACGGCTGCGCCGAAACACGTAAGGAGGAATTTTGTCCAGAAGGCGCCGGTGAAGAGAGGGGCCCTGGCCAGAATCAAGCCCGTGCTCAGCCAGATGGTGAACGCGATCAGGCTGACGGCCAGGAAATAAAAAACAACGAGGACGGCCAGGATCCCCAGGCTTTTCCTGGACTGCTGTTTTTGGATCTCGTAAAAGTCCCTGGCCAGGTTTCGCTTCAAGGCTCGTTGTTCCATATCGGTCTCCGGCTACCGTCTCCCTATAGTAAGAGAACACAGCCGTGTTGGCAAGTTGAAAGAGGGACTCGTAAGCATATCCGCCTGTGTGATTTTCTATCGGTACCGCAATCGCCCCCAAGGCCCCATAGCGGAGGGGGAAACCGACGGGACTGGTTCCCCAGGGGCCGGGGGGCGATTGCGGTACCGATAGAAAATCACTTGTTTGGGTGCTTCCACGAGAATTCGCTGCGATTTCGCATAACGCGGAGTTCTTGACGCCCCCAAGGTGAACTTTTCAATTCTAGATTTCGTCATAGATAAAGAATGGATTTTTTTGCCTTTCTTTATATAATATTCCCAATGAGATTGCCGCGTCGCTTCCCCTTCGCAATGACGGGCTCCTATCTCTATCTAAAAAAAACTTTTAAAGGAGGTTGTCATGAATAAGAATGATTGGAAAAGGACTTTCATCCTCCTCGGCCTTCTCTTTATTCCAGTCTCCTTGCTTCTCGCGATTGATATCAACGATACCAAGCTGCTGACCACGCCGGCTATCAGCCAGACGCATATTGCCTTTGTCTATGCCAATGACCTGTGGGTGGCCGATATCAGCGGCAAGAACGTCAGGCACCTGACGACCGACCTCGGGATCGAGACCAACCCGGCCTTCTCTCCCGACGGCAGCCTGATCGCTTTCAGCGCCCAGTACGATGGCAACCTCGATGTCTTTATCGTGCCGACGGCAGGCGGAATTCCCAAACGCCTGACCTGGCACCCGGGACAGGACATTGTCCAGAGCTTCACACCGGACGGCAAGGCTATCCTGTTTATATCACCCCGCAATACATTTTCGGGCGCCTATTCACAACTTTTTACGGTTCCCATCGAAGGCGGTTATCCCCAACAACTCAAGATCCCCAATGCCTATCGGGCCGCCTATTCTTCTGATGGAACAAAAATCGCCTACAACCCTCTTCCCGAAGCTTTTGCCCAGTGGAAAAATTACCGAGGCGGAAGGAACTCTGTCATCTGGATTTTTAGAACAAATGATTACTCTGTGGAAAAAATCCCACAGCCCGAAGGGCGTTCGAATGACCCGGGACCGATGTGGATCGGTGACAAGATCTATTTTCGTTCGGACCGCAACGGCGAGTTCAACCTGTTTTCGTACGATCCGAAGACCAAGGAGATCAAGCAGCTGACAAACTATAAAGATTATCCGATTCTCAGCGCTGCGGCCGGCGGTGGGAAAATCATATATGAGCAGGCCGGTCTGCTCCATATCTATGATCCGCAGAAAGGCCAGGACGCGAGGCTCACGATCGGCATCGCCACGGACCTCAGCGAGTTGCGCGAACGCTATGCCAAAGGCGCACGGTGGGTCCGGGGCGCCGATATCTCTCCATCCGGGGCCAGGGCTGTGTTTGAGTTCCGCGGCGAGATTGTCACCGTGCCTGCAGAAAAGGGAGACTCCCGCAACATCACGAACACGCCGGGCGTCCACGAACGTTTTCCTGCCTGGTCCCCCGACGGCAAATCGATTGCCTACTTTTCCGACGCGCCGGGGGAATATGAGCTCCATCTCCGGAGTCAGGACGGCAAGGGGGAAACAAAGAAATTTAGACTCTCCGGCGCCGGCTTTTATGATGAGCCGGAATGGTCGCCGGACAGCCAGAAAATCTCGTACGCGGATAACTCCTGCAGCCTTTACTGGATCGACCTGAAGACGGGAATTTCGAAAAAAATCGCTTCCGAATATCTCTACCAACCCCGCCGCGGCAGGCCCGTCTATTCCGCCTGGTCGCCCGATTCAAAGTGGCTTGTCTATACGCTCAATTCGGCCACCTACATCCAGAAAGTCTTAATCTACTCCCTCGACCAGGACAAGTCTTATCCGATCACCGACGGGCTGAGCGATGTGGCCCAGCCTGTTTTCGACCCGAACGGCAAGTACCTCTATTTCTTTGCCTCCACGGATGCCGGCCCGGTGAAGCAGTGGTTCGACTTGTCCTCTGCCGATATGCGCCTGACCAATTCGATCTACGTCGTCGCCCTGACGAAGGATGCGCCGAATCCTCTGGTCAAGGAGAGCGATGAGGAAAAGGGGGCGCCGGAAAAGCCGGCCGCGGATAAGACTGTCCCAGAGAAGGCCGCTCCGGCGAAACCCGAGCAGAAGACGGCTGCCGCCGATAAGCCGAAAGACGAAAAGCCCAAAGACGGCGCGCCGAAACCCGCCGAGGCCGTCAAGATCGATTTCGACGGGCTCGATCACCGCATCGTGTCGGTTCCGGTTCCGGCGGGAAGTTAAGTTACAGAAGCCTCACGGCCGGGGAGACCGGCCAGATCTTTTATCTGGAAAATCCTCCCGATATCGGCTCGGCCGCCGCTCCCGGATTCGGGGGAGGAGCTTCGCTTCACCGCTATGATTTCAAGCAGAGGAAGGATGAGGTCATTCTGAGCGGCGTTTCCGGCTATAAATTCTCGGCAGATAAGAAAAAGATCTTCTATGCCTCCAGCCAAAACTTTTTCATCACGGCCCTCGCCCCCAAGCCTCAGCCCGGCCAGGTCAAGCTCAACGTCGATGCCATCGAAGTCCGGATTGATCCTCGCGCCGAATGGAAGCAGATCTTTGATGAAGCCTGGCGCATCAATCGCGACTTTTTTTACGCGCCGAATATGCACGGCGCCGACTGGCCGGCCATGAAGAAAAAATATGAAGTGTTTCTGC
>JAPKZH010000497.1 GCA_026393905.1 Candidatus Aminicenantota bacterium | reverse complement strand
TTGCTTCCCTTTGTCGGGCTGCGTTATTATTTGTCACCCAAAGTCGCGCTCAGTTTTCGATTGAACGTTGGCATTTTTGGCGATTGGTCGGGAGTCGACGGCCTGATCGGCGTGACCTTCCGCCTTAAATGACCGTAACCGGGATCAAACCTACTCGTTACGCACGTATCAGGTCAGGAAGTTGCGTAAAAAGTAGCTTTGACCCCGGAGTTCCCCGGAATTTCATTGCCAACCGTTGATTTTTTCTCTATAATACCGCTTTCGTTCGTTGCTCGCCTCCCCGGAGGCAGATAAAGGAGGATTTTTATGAAGAAATTTTTTGCTCTTATGGCCCTGGTCCTGATGGCGGCGCTCTCCCTCAGTGCGGATATTTATGTCAAGCAGAAGACGCATATGGACGGTATGATGGGCCAGCCGGCTACGGATGTTATCCAGGAACAGTGGATCAGCGAGAACGCATTTGCCTCTGTATCGGCCGATCAATCCATTATCATGGACATGAAAAAGAACTTGATGTACATGATCTATCACAAGTCCAAGACCTATGTCGAAACCACCCTGCCCATGGACCTGACCAAGCTCCTTCCGCCTGAGTTTGCGGCCATGGCCGGCATGATGATGAGTACGGCGACCGTCAGCCCGACGACCCAGACAAAAAAGGTCGGGCAGTGGAACTGCACGGGCTATGATGTCACGATCACCGTGATGGGCATGCCGATGAAGATGCTGCTGTGGGCGACGACGGATGTCCCCTTCGATTATAACGATTTCAACGCCAAGATCTGGGGCAACGTGCTCAAAGGCCAGATGATGTTTGATGAAGCCTCGGTCAAAGAGATGATGAAGATCAAGGGATTCCAGATCGCCAACGAGATGTCCGGAGAGGTCATGGGCATGAAGCTCAATACGAATACCGAAGTTTTGGAGATCTCCAAAAAGAATCCGCCGGCCAATGTCTACGCCCCACCGGTAGGATACACCAAGAAGGATAAGCTCTCCATGGACGATTTACAGAGAAGATAAGAACGCGATTCCGCGCATAAATCTTCCCTTCCGCCCCATTCGCTTTGGATAAGGGCAAACAGTTGTTCCGATCCGCGGCCAGATATTGCCGCGCCTTCTCTTTTCTCGAGAGAGGGGCGAGGTTTGCGTTTGATAGCGCCAAACAATGTTGCCGGATAGACTAATCGAACAAACCAGATTCGCTTAGACCCATCGAGATCAAAGCCGGACGAGAAACTTGCACGACAAGGCTCCCCGTTTGACCGATTGGACGAGCTCGACACGAACCGGCTTTTGGGCGACGGTCTCAAACATCTCAAGCACCCAGCCCACGGAACACAGGCAATAAGGGGCTGGAAGCCGGTCCGGCCCATCGGCCACTAGCTCGCAGAAGCAGCGAGGATATCCCCACCGAACGGTATCGCCGTCCAGGACGGCGTTTTCTTTTCCCAAGAGCTGGGCCATATCTTGGACGAAGCTCTTAACGTCGCCCTTGTATTTTTGAGCCTGCTTATGGAGAGGGCCGCGTCGAGCGCAGGCCCGGCCGCATTCCTCCATGAGTTTTGTCCGTGTCTTCTCATCCAGCTCTTTCTCTATATTTTCCATGAGTGTCCGGAGGTATTCTTCTTTGAAACGTTTCTCCATCTCCCGGGCCTTGCGCTCTTTCTCGGCCTGGCCGGCTACCGGTTTGGCTTCCTGTCCCCCCAAGACGCTCGCTCCGGCACACGCCAGGCATGCCCGGGCCGCGCTTTTGAAAAATTGCTTTCTATTCATTTCAGCCTCCCCACGATCGGTTTAAAGAGAGCCCCGTGATCGATCACGGCCTTCATTGTAAATGATTTCGCGCCGCGCGAAAAGACGTTATCTCGATGAGAGCAAAAGCGCGTCCTTCTTGATGAAGGCGTGCGCGTCAGCCGCCTTGGCCGCATCGACCTTGAGGAATTCCGGTGGGAACCGGCGGCCGTGCGATCCCGAGCCGCCAAACAATTCCTGCGCGCGCTCTCGCGCCCATAGACGAAACTTCCACCTCCGTCTGGAAGGACTTAGAAACGAAGGAACAG
Source organism: Candidatus Aminicenantota bacterium (assembly GCA_026393905.1). GTDB lineage: Bacteria > Acidobacteriota > Aminicenantia > Aminicenantales > UBA4085 > JAPKZH01. The sequence continues at coordinate 770 of JAPKZH010000497.1, read as the reverse complement.
AAATCATCGAGCCGTCGACAAAAGTTAAATACATAGAAATCTCCCTCTGATACCCCGAAGCAAAAGACTGCCGAGGAATTCGAGAAACTGGGTTTCCTGGTCGTCCTTAAAAAAAGCATATTTCACTTGTACGCGAGAATCCAGATGGGACGAATTCTCCCCTCATCATGCCCAGCCACCTGAAAATCAGGGCATCAATCCTGAGGACGATTCGACAGCAATCGGATATCTCCCGGGACGAATTCCTAAAAGCTTATAGAGGAGGAAAGTTCCCGCCGAACGCTAAAACGTGAAAAACCGCGATATACCTCGGTAGACAAGTTTGCTGGAATCCAGGAATACAATGTAAAAGCCTCATAAATTACAAAAAATAATAAAGATAAAGAAAAAATGAAAAAAATCGCTTTACATACTGTATATTACACATTATAGTATATCATACACAGTATATATGATAAACAGTATGCCTGACGAAAGCGCCCCGAAAACAAGGAGACCGAGCCATGGATTCTGAAATAAGCAATTTCGAAACCGAAATGAATAGGGGCTTCCTCCAGATCCTGGTCCTGGCCTTGCTCGAGAAAGATATGTACGGATACGCGATGGTCCGGACCATCCGGGACCTGGGATACGACGTCGAGGAAAACACCCTCTATCCGCTGCTCCGGAGGCTCGAGAAGAACGGCTGGGTCAAAAGCAAGTGGGATGTCGGCGAGGACCGGCCCCGCAAGTTCTACGGGATCACCGACGCCGGCCGCGGCCTCCGGACC
>JAPKZH010000518.1 GCA_026393905.1 Candidatus Aminicenantota bacterium | reverse complement strand
ATCCCGGCGGGCCGGCCCATCATCGTTTGGGTCACGATCGTCTCGGAAAATTTAGCTATGATCAGGGAAACATAGCTTTGAATGATCGTGGCCGAGTTTGCATCCGTCCCGTCAATAATCACCTGAAGCGGCGAGATCTTTCCGTTCTTGAGCTCCCGGGCAAAGTCTTTGGGAAAGACCATGGCCGCCTGGACTTTCCCTCTCTGAAGCAGGTCGTCGAGGGAATCCATTGAATCCGGCTCGGCCTTCAGCTCGAAATAGCCCGACTCGATAAAAGAGGAGATGAGCGCCCGGCTCTCCTGGGTCCTGTCGTAATCGACCACGGCCAAAGAGATATTCTTGACGTCCACGGTCGCTGCATAGCCGAAGAGAATGAGCTGGATGACCGGGGCGACAAAAAGCGGCATGAACATCCGCTTGTCCCGGAATGTCTGGATGAATTCCTTGCGGACGATGTGACGGATGGTGCTGAACATCTTTTGTGCCTATTCCAGACTCAGCTTCATGCGTTTGATACAAGTCAGAAAAATGATGACGGATAAAACCGACAAGGCCGAGATCTCGAGCCAGATCGATCCAAAACCATATCCCTTGAGAAAAATCCCCCTCAAAGTTGTCAGAAAATACCGGGCGGGAACCAAGGCGGATATCCACTGGATGACCTTGGGCATGCTCTTGATGGGGAAGATGAAACCCGAGAGGAGATAGGAGGGGAGCAAAGTCGTCAGGATCGAGAACATGTAGGCGAGCTGTTGGGATCTGGTCACGATGGATAAAAGAAGCCCGATACCCAGCCCGCAGAAAAGGAAGATGGCGGAGACAACGAAAAGGACAAAGAGGTTTCCCTTCAGCGGCACTTTGAAGATCAATGTCCCTGCCAGGACCACCAGTGCCACTTGGGCGAGCCCTAAGAGGAAATAGGGCAGCATCTTGCCGATCACGATCTCGTGGGACCGGGCCGGCCCGGCGATCAGCTGTTCCATAGTCCCGTTTTCCCATTCGCGGGCGACGGTGAGCGATGTCAGCAAGGTCGTCATCACAGTCATGACCACGGCGATGAGCCCTGGCACGATGAAATTGGCGCTTCTCAGCTCGGGGTTGTACCAGACCCTGATCCTGGGATCGATCATGGGAAAGCCTCCCCCATAAAGCCCGCCCTGGCGGCTCATTTTTTCCGTGAGGACATCGGTTGCGAATATCTGAATGATCCGGGAGACGTATCCAAGCGAGACGAGGGCCCGGTTATTATTGCTGCCGTCCACGAGGAGCTGCAGGGCTTTATCCTTTCCCTTGGCCAGGTCCCTGGAAAAATCAGGAGGGATGACGATGAAGACCTTGACAAAGCCTTCATTCAACAGCCGTTCGATCTCCGTGTCATTCGAGGAGAGATACCGAAGGCTGAAATAGTCGCTGGCCCTCACCCTGGAGATGAAGTTGCGGCTGAGCGCCGTTCCATCCTGGTCGATGATTCCGACTTCGACATGGCGGACATCCATGGTGATGGCATAGCCGAAAAGAATGAGGAGAACCATCGGCAGGCCGAGGGCCATATACAAGCTTCGCGGATCCCGCCAGATATGGATGGCTTCCTTTTTCATGATCGGGATGATTCTTCGGGTCATGGGACGCCCGCTCCTCGAACGGCTGAGACGAAAACTTCCTCCAAAGTGGCATTCTCTCTTTCTGTAAAACGGACCTTCAGCTCACGAGGCGAGCCAAGAGCGATGATTTTTCCCGAATAGAGAATGGCGATCCTATGGCAGCGTTCGACTTCATCCATGTAATGGGACGTGACAAAGGCCGTCGTTCCCTGTTCGGAGAGATCATAGATCAAGTCCCAGAAGTCCCGGCGTGAAGCCGGGTCGACGCTGGCGGTAGGCTCATCCAGGAACAAAATTCGGGGCCGATGAAGGATGGCGCAGCCCAACGACAGCCGTTGTTTCCAGCCTCCCGAGAGTTCTCTAGTCAGGGAGTTCTCCCGCCCTACGAGTCCGGCCATCCGGAGCACCCATTCTTTCCGCTCCTGCTGCAGGGCGGGGGAAAGGCGGTGGATGCCTCCGAAAAACTCTATGTTTTCTCCGACGGTCAAGTCCTGGTACAGAGTGAACTTCTGAGACATGTAGCCGATGATCGTTTTGACCTCGTCGGGATGCGTCGATATATCAAAACCCCCGACGATGCCTTTTCCCGCTGTCGGCCGGAGGATGCCGCACAGCATCCGAATGGTCGTAGACTTGCCGGCGCCGTTGGGACCGAGGAACCCGAAGATCTCGCCTTCTCTGACGCTGAAGGAGATATGGTCGACCGCCGTGAAAGAACCGAATCTCTTCGTGAGGTCCTGGACTTCGATGCTCAAGGTGTTGTTCACGGTGCGTCGGCCTTGATCGTGGCGCTGCTCCTGTTTGATTGTCCGATCTTGCTAGCGAGTGGTTGGCTGTGCTCCTGGGCGAGGGCTAGGAAAGCATCTTCGAACGAGGGTTTTATTCTTTTCAAGCTCTGAAAAACGATCCGCGTCTCTTCGAGCCGCCTTTTGATGGCGGCGATATCCGTCACTCCGGTGTCGAAAACGACGTGGAGCATTTCGCCGAAAGGATGAACGCTTTTTATGCCGGGCAAGTCCGCCAGCGCTTTGATCGATCCGGCAAAAGGAGCCGTCAGCTCTGCGATCCCGTCTTTGATGGAGGCGATAAGGCGCGGGGGAGAATCGTAGACAAGGATCTGTCCTTCAAAGATGAACCCGACCTTGTGACAGCGGGCGGCTTCGTCCATGTAGGGCGTGGTGAGGATGATCGTCACTCCCTTGTCATTGAGCTGCTTCAGAAGCTGCCAGAGTTCTAGCCTGGAGACGGGATCGACGCCGGTCGTAGGTTCATCCAGAAGAAGGATGT
>JAPKZH010000557.1 GCA_026393905.1 Candidatus Aminicenantota bacterium | reverse complement strand
TACGCGGACTTCGGCGTTGAGAGCTTCGTGAAAAATGATAAGGACATCCGGGACATGCTGCTCAAAAAGATGCAGCAGGGCGTGGAAACCTCAAAACGAGTAAACACAAAGTGGGCCCTCGTTGTCCCGGGTCGCTATAATCAGAATCTGAGCTGGGATTACCAGACGGCTAATGTCGTCGAAAACCTGCGCTTCTGTATGGACATCTGCGTTCCGGCAGGGCTGATTCTCGTGCTCGAACCCCTCAATCCCAAAGACCATCCTGGCCTATTCCTCACGAAAATTCCCCAGGCTTACGCAATATGCAAAGCCGTGAACAGCCCTTCCTGCAAAATCCTCAACGATATTTATCATCAGCAGATCACCGAGGGCAACCTGATCCCCAATATCGACATGGCCTGGGATGAAATCGCCGCCTTCCATCTAGGAGACAGCCCCGGCCGGAAAGAGCCGACGACAGGAGAGATCAATTACAGGAACATTTTCAAGCACATTTATCAGAAAGGCTATAAAGACGTCCTGTGCATGGAGCACGGCAAGAGCCAGCCGGGCAAAGCGGGCGAACGGGCCGTTATCGACGCCTACCGCTGGTGCGACAATTTTTGATAAAGAATGGGGTCATTAAGAATGGGGTCAAAGCTACTTTTTACGCGTAATTCTCCAGGGGAAGACCACGTAAAAAGTAGCTTTGACCCCGGATCTTATTGACCCCGGATTTTAAATAGGAGAGGTCAATGAAAAGCAATTCTTCTCGGAAAGCGAGCCTTACTAGAAGGGATTTCATTAAAACATCGGTCGGAGCATCATTGGCCGCGGCCATCCCCGGAAACCTGGGTCTTCATGCACAAGGCTCCGACACTATCCGAATCGGCGTTGTCGGCTGCGGCGGCCGCGGAACGGGCGCTGCCATCGACTGCCTGAATGCGGCCCCCGGCGTCGAGATCGTGGCCATGGGCGACCTCTTCATGGACCGCATCGACAGCTCCCTGAAAAGGATCAAAGAAACCCATCCGGACAAGGTCAAGGTGACGAAAGACAAGTGCTTCACGGGATTCGACAATTACCTCAAGGTCGCGGCCTGCCCGGAGGTGAATCTGATCGTCACGGCCGCAGCGCCCGGTTTCCGGCCGCTCCACCTGAAAGCCGCCGTCGACGCCGGGAAAAATGTTTTTATGGAAAAACCGGTGGCCGTAGATCCTGTGGGCGTTCGCTCGGTCATCGCCTCGTCCGACCTGGCCCGGAAAAAAGGGCTGGCCATTGTCTCGGGCACGCAGCGTCGGCACCAGCAGCGCTATATCGAGCTGATGAAGCGGATCAACAACGGCGAAATCGGCGAGATCACCGGAGGCCAGTGCTATTGGAACCAGGGCGATCTTTGGGTCGTGAAAAAAACGCCCCAGATGTCGGACATGGAATGGCAGTGCCGGAACTGGCTCTATTTCACCTGGCTGTCGGGCGACCATATCGTCGAGCAGCACGTCCACAACATCGATGTCATGAACTGGGCGCTGGGCTCCTTCCCCGTGAAGGTCATGGCCATGGGCGGACGGCAGCAGCGCACGGCCCCCGAATACGGGAATATCTATGATCATTTCGCCGTGGAGTTTGAATATCCGAACGGCGTTCGCGTGCTCAGCATGTGCCGCCAGATCAAGGGCTGCGCGGACCGCGTCGAAGAGCGAATTGTCGGGACAAAAGGCTATGCTTTTGGGTACGGCGAGATCCATGGAACGAACTTCTGGAAGTTTGATGGCGATGAGCCCAATCCCTATGTCCAGGAGCAGGCCGACCTGATCGCCAGCCTCCGCGCCGGGAAGCCTCTCAACGAAGGCCGGCGTATCGCCGAAAGCACGTTGTGCGCCATCATGGGACGGATGAGCGCCTACACTGGTCGGGCTATCAGCTGGGAATGGGCGATGACGAGCTCCAAGCTCGACCTCACCCCGCCCAAGTATGATTTCGGTCCGCTGCCGGTCGAGCCGGTGGCGATCCCTGGCATCACCCCCCTGATATAAGATGAAATGGGGTCAAACCTCAACATTCAACATTCTTATGGTGTTATCGGGAAAATATTATGATGGAGGACTATTTTCGGGAAACAAAATTTGGCAGAAGCTTAAAATGTTGAATGTTGAGGTTTGACCCCGGTCGTTAAAAGGCAGGTGAGAACATGGCCAAAAAATCCGCTAAAATCCGCCGCAGGGATTTTCTGAAGACCATTCCGGCCGCGATCGCCGGGATCGCAGGATTTCCGACGATCGTCCGGGCCTCGGCGCTGGGGAAATCGGGCGCCGTCGCCCCCAGCAATCGCATCGTCATGGCCGGAATCGGCTTCGGCATGATGGGCATTCCCAACATGCAGGCATTCCTGGAAAAGGACGAAGTCCAG
>JAPKZH010000265.1 GCA_026393905.1 Candidatus Aminicenantota bacterium | reverse complement strand
AAATGTACAAACTCGTCCACTCCGCCGTTCGTAACCAGAAAACTTGGCTGGGAATGGAATAAGTATCCGCTTTGCTCAGTCGGAAGCGGGCCAAGACGGATTTGTCGTCATTGAGACCGATTTCAAAAACCACGTTCTTGAAATCGAGCGCTGAAGATCGGAATTATTTTCGGCCGACCGAGTAATATTCGAACCCTAATTTTTTGACCCGCTCGGCATCATAGATATTCCGGCCGTCGATGATGATCGGATTGGCCATGACCTCCTTGATTTTTTTCAAGTCAAGGTCCAGAAACTCCTTCCACTCGGTGATGATTAGGAGCGCGTTGACGCCGGCGGCCGCCTGGTAGGGGGAATCGCAATAGACAATCCGGGCCAAATATTCCGGAAACAGCTCTTTCATATTTTCCCGGGCCTGGGGATCATACAAGCGGAGGTTGGCCCCCTCGTTCAGGAGCTCTCTGATGACCTTGATGCTGGGCGCTTCCCTGATATCATCCGTCTCAGGCTTAAAGGCGAGCCCCAGGACGGCGATCTTTTTGTCTTTCAAGATCCAAAGGGCCTTTTTGATCTTTTCCAGAAAGACCTTGACCCGGTCGGCGTTGACCCTGTCCGTCTCCTTCAGAAGATTCATATTCACGCCGAGGTCTTCCCCGATCTTGATCAGGGCTTTCAGGTCCTTGGGAAAACAGGAGCCGCCGAAGCCCAGGCCGGCTTTGAGGAACAGCCCTCCGATCCTGGGGTCCAGCCCCATGCCCTGGGCTACCTGTTCGATGTTGGCATCGGTCTTCTCGCACAAGTTGGCCATGAGGTTGATGTAGGAGATCTTCATGGCCAGGAAGGAATTGGAGGCATGCTTGATGAGCTCGGCCGTGTCGATGTTGGTGATGACGAGGCGGTCCTTGGCTTTTTCGTAGATCTTGACCAGGATCTCCTTGGCCCGCTCGGTCTCGACGCCGATGATGATCCGGTCGGGGTTGAGGAAATCCGAGACGGCCGATCCTTCTCTCAGGAATTCCGGGTTCGAGGCGATGTCGAAGGCCATGTCCGTTTTTTTATAGAGCGTGATCGTCCGCTTGATCCAGGAGGATGTCTTGATGGGGACGGTGCTTTTTTCCACGACCAGCTTGTAGCTGTTGAGGTTCTCGGCGATCATCCGGGAGACTTCCTCGATCTGGGACATGTCGGCGCTCCCGTCGTCACCCTGGGGGGTGCCGACACAGACGAAAATGACGTCCGAATCCAGGATGGTCTTGTCCAGGTCCGAGCTGAAGGCCAGGCGGCCTTTCTTGAGGTTGGATTCCAGCAGCTCGTTCAACCCCGGCTCATAAATGGGGACTTCGCCCTTGGCAATCTTGTCGATTTTTTCGGCGACTTTGTCCGCGCCGACCACATGATGGCCGAGTTCCGCCAGCCCCACGGCCGTGACGAGGCCGACGTAGCCGGTTCCGAAAACAGCGATCTTCATCAGCGTCCTCCTGACCTAAGCTTTGACCACGTTCGAACGTTTCTTTTTGATGACGTTCCTGGTATCGACAACAAGGCGAGAATTCTTCACGATCCAGTCGAAATCATAGGCGGAATGGTCGGTGGCGATGATCACGGCGTCCGTGGTTTTGAGGCGCCGGGCGGACAGGGGCACGGATCTGATGACAAAGCCCGGATATTCGCGCGTGGGGCCGAGTTCGGGGATATGGGGATCATTGTAGGAGACTTTGGCGCCTTTCTCCTGGAGAAGGGTGATGATCTTGAGCGAAGGAGACTCCCGTTGGTCATCGATATCTTTTTTATAAGCGATGCCGAGGACGAGCACCCGGGCTCCTTTGATGGACCGGCCGCGCTCGCCCAGCGCTTCGACGGTCTTGGAAATGACGTAGGAGGGCATCGAGGTGTTGATTTCCCCCGCCAGCTCGATGAACTTCGTCGAATAATCCACTTCTCGCGCTTTCCAGGTGAGATAAAAGGGGTCGATCGGAATGCAGTGGCCGCCCAGGCCGGGGCCCGGATAAAAAGGCATAAACCCGAAGGGCTTGCTCGAAGCCGCCTTGATGACTTCCCAGACATCGATGCCCATCCGGTCCAAGATCACCTTCATCTCGTTGACCAGGGCGATGTTCACCGAGCGGAAAATATTCTCCAGCAGCTTGGCCGATTCGGCCACCTTGGTGGAAGAGACGGGAACCGTTTTGACGACGACCTGGCTGTACAGGGCATTGGCCACCCTCAGGCAGTCTTTGGAATAGCCTCCGACGACCTTGGGAATTCTTTCCGTCGAAAACACGGGATCGCCCGGATTTTCCCGTTCCGGAGAAAACGCCAGAAAAAAGCCCCGGCCGGCCTTCAGCCCTCCCCTTTCCAGGATGGGCCGCATCTCGTCATCCGTCGTCCCTGGATAAGTCGTGCTTTCCAGGACGACGAGCTGGCCCTTGCGCAGGGTCTTGGCGATCGTTTCCGTGGTGTTCAGGACGAACGACAGATCGGGATTCCGGTGGGAATCGAGCGGCGTCGGGACACAGATGATGACGGCGTCCATTTTGGACAGCAGCCTGAAATCGGCCGTGGCCAAGAACCTCTTCGTTCTGAAAGCGGACTTGAGCTCGTCAATGGGAATATGCTTGAGGTAGCGTTTCCCTTGGTTCAGCATCCGGACTTTTTTGGGGTCAACGTCGAACCCGGTGACGGGAAAGCCTTTCTTCAAAAAAGCTTTGACCAGCGGCAGTCCGACATAGCCAAGGCCCATGACGCCGATTTTAGCTTGATGATTTTTGATCTTCTTTTCGAGAATGAGGCTCAGTCGATTCATGCTTCACATCCTTTCCTTATACCAAGCGATCGTTTTTTTCAGTCCTTCACGGAAGTTTTCCGAAGGCTCATACCCGAGCCTCGTCCGCGCTTTTGTAAGATCGGCCAAGGAATAGCGGATATCTCCAGGCCGCTCGCCGCGATAGACGGGCCGAACATCCGTCCCCAATATTGCGTTGATCTCTTGAACCAGGGCGTCGATCGTGATGCTTCCGGCGCAGGCGATGTTGAAGACTTCGCCCAAGACATCTTTGGCCTCCGCCGCCAGAATATTGGCCGCGACGACGTTCGAGACATAGACAAAATCCCGGGTTTGCTCGCCGTCGCCGTAGATGACGGGGGACTCGCCATTCAATATTTTTGAAATAAAGATGGAGATGACCGCGGCATATTGGGAAAGAGGGTCTTGGCGCGGTCCGAAGACATTGAAATACCTGAGACAGACTGTCGGGAGACCATAGATACGGGTGAATAACTGGCAGGATTTCTCCCCGATCCATTTGCTCAGGGCATAGGGGGAAAGAGGGTTCCCGACCGTGTCCTCTTTTTTGGACCTCTGAGGGTCATCACCGTAGACCGATGTGGAAGAGGCAAACACCAGCCTTTGGACTTTCGCCTCGGCGGCCGCCCATAAAACGTTGAATGTCCCGTCGACATTGATAGCATTCGTCAAAAAGGGGTCTTGGACGGAACTTTGAACGGAAGGCAGGGCGGCTTGGTGCAGAACAAAATCCATCCCCTGGACCGCTCTGCGGCAGGCGTCCAGGTCCCGGATGTCGCCCTCGAAGAGCTCGATCTTGTCGCGGAAAGATTCGAGGTTCTCCCTCTTGCCGGTCAGGAAACTGTCCAGGACCCTGACCACGTGTCCTCTGCGGGTCAGCTCTTCGGCAATGTGAGAGCCGATAAAGCCCGCTCCTCCTGTGATTAGATAGGCTTTCATGTCCTCCACTCAGGCTTCGAGCACGATCATATTACAAATAGCCGAATTCTTTCAATTTGTCGAGCACCGCGGTCGCGCTTTCCTCCAAGGTCTGTTTATCGGTTTCCAAGAGAATCTCGGGATTCAAGGGCTCTTCATAGGGATCGGAGACGCCGGTAAACTCCTTGATTTCGCCCCTCATGGCCTTTTGGTACATGCCCTTCACGTCCCGCTGGATGCATGCCTCCAGCGAGCATTTCGTATAGACTTCGATAAAACGGCCGATTTCCCGGCGGGCCTCGGCCCTGATCTCCCGGTAGGGGGAAATGAACGAGGTCAAGACGAAGACGCCGTTCCTGGTCAGAAGCTTCGAGACAAACGTCACCCGCCGGATGTTTTCGTCGCGGTCGGCCTTGGAAAAGCCAAGGTCGCGGGTCAGGCTTTGGCGAACGATATCCCCGTCCAGCCGTTCCACCCTGCAGCCGCGCTCTTTAAGGATTTTGGCCACGAGGTCGGCCACGGCCGATTTTCCAGAGCACGGCAGTCCGGTGAACCACAGCGTCACGCCTTGTTGCGTATTACCTTTGTACATTACTTAACACACTCCTCTACATCCGGGGTCAAACCTCAACATTAAACATATTTGGCTTTCCTCTGGCCAACCTTGCATCGCTCATATTAGTGTTGAATGTTGAGGTTTGACCCCAATCTTTTTCCATCGGCATTCGTTCGCGTGTCGATCATTCATAAATCACTTTGCCCTTCATATCGGCCGGCACGGGAATGCCCAATGTCCGGAGCACGGTCGGCGCCACATCCAGGATATCGATATCTTTGGCCAGTCGTCGCTTATGGCGAGGGTCATAGAGGATGTACATCCCGTGCTGGGCATGGACGGCGTCGTCCGGACCCGTGTCGTTTTCGAGCAAATAGCGAGTCTCGTAGCCCAAAGTTCCCGCCGAGCGCCAGTAAAGGTCATCAAAATACACCATCAGGTCCGGATAGTCTCCCCTGGCCTCCTCGAAATACTCGTTTGGCTTTATGACCAGCGTGTTCCATTTCTCACCCTTTGGGCCGCGGATGTCCCGGATCCTTTCCGCAAGAGCATCCCGCTCTTTCTCGTAGTCGTCGGCCTTGATGATGCCCTGCGGCTCCCGGCCCTCGACATTCAGAAAAAGCCGGGCATAATAGCCTCCCCATCCCCAGGCTTTTGTCCGCGCCCAATCGATGGGGACCTTTTCCAGGTTTGTCTGCGGCTTTGGTTTTTCCTTGATGACAAGATCCCCCTGTTCGATCAGCCATTCGTTGATGCAGAAGGCGCCCTTCATCCGCTTGGCGCCGTGATCGGAGATGACCAAGACGACCGTCTCTTGGCCGACGTTGGCGAGGAGGTCGCCGATCTTCCGGTCTAAATACCTGTAGTAATCAAGGACGACATTCTCGTAACGGTTTCCCGGCTCATAGAGATGATGGGCCCGGTCCATGTATTTCCAGAAGGCATGTTGGACTCTATCCACGCCGATCTCGACGAACATGAACAGGTCCCAGGGTTTATGGCGGATGAGATAATTGAGAACATCAAACCTCTTGGCGGTCATGTCGTAGATTTCTTTGAGGATCTGGTCCCGGTCTTCCGTCCTGAAGACGACGTCAAAAACGTAGGGGCCGAATTTCGCCTCGATTTCCTGGCGCAGCTCCCTGGGATAGGTATATTCTTTCTCGTTGTCCGGGGTGATGAAGCAGGAGATCAGGTTTCCGGACACGGCAAAAGGAGGATAGCTCGGCGGCACGCTGACAAGACAGCTTTGGCCGCCGTGATCGCCGATCAGGTTCCAGATCGCCCGCTCCTTGACGGACTGGGACGTGGCGATCCACATCTTATCGTAGACATAGCCTGAGCGGTGCCGGAAGCCGTAAAGGCCCAGTCGGCCGGCATCTTTGCCGGTGGACATGACCATCCATGCCGGGATGGTGATCGGAGGGTCGGAACTGCGCATTCTTCCATGGATACCGGATTCGATAAGCTCCCGAAGAACGGGAAATTGATCCCTCTGATCGAGGACGATCTCGGACGGGGCCGAATCCAGCCCTATGATTAGAAATTTTCTGTCCATGCTCGCCTATCCTTGTCCGGGGTCAAACCTACTCGTTACGCACAATTAGCCAGGGGAATATGCGTAACGAGTAGGTTTGACCCCATTTTATTCATTGAAGGGGTTCTTGAATTCCATGATGATCCTGGCCACCTCCGGACGGACCAGCTCCGACGGCGGATACTCGCCCTTGACCAGCATATCGCGGATCTTCGTCCCGCTGAACTGGATCTGCTCGGAGGGCGGATGCGGGCAGATCTTTTCGTTCACCACGCTCAGGCATTTCTTGCAGTAGTAAAAGGACCTGAAAAACAGAGGGATGATCCCCAGGTCGGGAAATTCCTCGAAGATATCTTGGGCGGCATAGGGATGATAATAGGTTCCGACGCCCGCATGGTCGCGGCCGATGATGATATGGGTGCAGCCGAAATTCTTGCGGATGATGGCGTGGAAGATGGCTTCCCGCGGCCCGGCATACCGCATTTCCATCTGGAGAATAGCCATGACGGCCCGCTCTTTGAGATAGTAGTTCTTGATGAGCTCCTCGTAAGAAGCCAAGATCACTTCATCCTTGAAATCGCCTTTTTTCTTGCGGCCGATGACCGGGTTGATAAAAATCCCGTCGACGAATGTCAGGGCCGTCTTCTGGACATACTCATGCCCGAGGTGGGGCGTGTTCCTCGTCTGAAAGCCGACGACCGTCCGCCATCCCTTTTCCTTGAATAAAACCCGGGTTTCCTTGGGGCTGAGCTTGTAGCGGGTGAAAGACGTCGGGGATTCCTGGATGAGGTCGATCTTCCCGGCGAGCAGCACGTCCTTCATACTCTTGACTTTGGCCACCCCCGGATGGGCCGCATCGGTCGTCTGAAAGACCTTTTCGGCCATCTCTTCCTTATCGTAGATATATTTCTCCTCTAAATGGAGGACGGCCGCCGGCTCGTCTTTTTCGTTGCGAAGGAGGACTAGCCCGCCAACCTTGAGCTTATCCGCCTCGTCTTTGCCGACATCCAGGACGATGGGAATCGTCCAGGGGAGGTCCGAAGAAAGCCGCATCTGCTTCAAGACATGGCGGAAATCCTCTTTCCCCATGAACCCTTCCAGCGGGCTGAACACACCGGTGGCGATATTCTCGATATCGCTGACGGATTCGGCATCGAGCTTCACGGAAGGAAGGCCAGCGGCCTTTTCCAGGATCTTATTTTTCTGCTCGCTTTTAAGAACGCGCTCGACGAGCCTGCCGCCATGAGGCTGGATCATTTTGTTTCTCCCTTTTCAATCGATATATCCGAGGGCTTTGAGCCGTTCCTTGACCTTTTCCTCGTCCTCTTTGCTAAAAACCTCTTGTTTGACCTGGTCCTTGGACAAGTTCTCCCTGAGGACTTTAGTGATATAGCTGGAAACGGACGAGACCTCGGTGCCCTTGATCACTTCCTCGATCTTCTTATATAGGGACGTCGGAATCGAGATCGTCGTGAATTCCTTTCCCATGTTCGTCTCCTTCGCGCAAATGCGCTGAAAATACTAAAAATAAAGGAATTTTATATACCAGCCGGACAATTTTTTCAACCCCCCTCGCCGGCCGAGCCTTCTTGACAAAGGCCGGCAATAAGTGTTTATAATCTAGCGCAGTGGCAGAAGAACCGTTTCTTGCATTCTGATATGGAAAAAATCACCCATCCCTTTATCCGGAAAAATGTCTTCTACGGGGTCCTGGACAGGAACCTGAAGAAGCTCGAAAGCCGGCTGGGGGCCAGCCTGGCCATTAGGGGCGATTGCCTCATTATCGACGGCGACCCGAAAAAAGTCGAATTCGCCAAATCTTACTTCGAGAAAATCCGGGAGCTGGAGGAAAAGGGATGTGACCTAAAAGAGGAGGATTTCCACATCGTCCTCGACCTGCTCGAAGAAGGCCACGCCCAGCGCCTGGAGAACTATTTCCCCTCGGAAGCCCTGAATCTTTCCCGCAAATCCGTGGCGCCCAAGAGCCTCAACCAGCAAAACTATATCCAGGCCATCCGGACCTATGATGTCGTCTTCGGCATCGGGCCAGCGGGCACGGGAAAGACTTACCTGGCCATGGCCATGGCCCTGACCTATCTTCAGAACAAGCTCGTCAGCCGCATCATCCTGACTCGGCCGGCCGTCGAGGCCGGAGAAAAGCTCGGGTTCCTCCCGGGCGATCTCCTCCAGAAGATCAATCCCTACCTCCGCCCTCTCTATGACGCGCTCTTTGACCTGGTCCAGGCCGATCAGGCCAAGCGCTTCATCGAGAGAGGCATCATCGAAATCGCCCCCCTGGCCTATATGCGGGGGCGAACCCTCAACAGCGCCTTCATCATCCTCGATGAGGCCCAAAACACGACCAAGGAACAGATGAAAATGCTCCTGACCCGTTCCGGCTTCGATTCCAAGGTCCTGATCACGGCTGATATCACCCAAATCGACTTGCCCCAGCCGGCCAAGTCCGGCGTCCTCCATGCCATCAAGATTCTCTCGCCGATCAAGGATATCGCCTTCTGCTATTTCAACGAGAAAGACGTCGTCCGCCATCCTCTGGTCCAGAAAATCATCAAGGCTTACCAGAAAGCCGAGGCCAAGGCGCGGGCATAGCCATGGGCTTGATATCTTTCAAAAACTTCAAGCTTTTCAAAAGCCCCGCCCCGCCGCATAAAACTGAACAAAGGCCTTCCCCGTCGACGAAAGAAGACAAGACAGGCTTCTGGCCAAGGCTGGCAGGCAGCGTCTTTCCCTACTTGTTTCTGTTCGCCCTGGTCCTGGCCTATTTCATTTCTTACCTCCCCTCGAAGTCGATACCGCTGCCGAGCGATGGAGAAATCGCCAAGTCCGATATTATCGCCCACGCCGACCTGACAATTGAAGACACGGAGACTACGGAAAAGAAGCGCAAGGAAGCCGAAGACGCCATCCTGCCTGTCTACCCCCTCGATCCCAACGTGTTCCTGAACACCGAAGAAAAAATCCGCCAGTTCTTCAGCTTCGGACGGGACTGGTTGAAAACAACGGCCGCCAGGAAGGACTACGCCGCGCTCGAAAAAGACGTTTCTGACAAGTTTGGTCTCGAGGTGACGGCCAATGACGTGGCCGCGCTGGAAAAAGCCGGATTCGGCGCCGACCTCGAGGACATCCTGGTCAATCTCTTAGAAAAATATTCCGTCTCGGGGATCATCCTCGCCAAAAACCTATTTGTCCACAACGAGCCGGAAAGGGGATTCACCCTCCTGCGCGGCAAAGAGGGGGAAAGAGTCGTTAAGGTCCAAGACATCCTGGACGTCAAGGAAGCCAAGGAAAAATTCGTGGTCGAGATCAATAAGCTGGAGGTCACGGCCAGAAAAAAGAGGTTGCTCATCAGCCTGTCCTTCGGCTTCGTCTCCCCCAACGTCATGTTCGACAAGGTCGAAACCGAAGCCCGCATAGAAAAGGCCCGCCAACGGATCGAGACCGTTTTTTACAGGATCAAAAGGGGCAGGGTCATTATCCGCAAGGGCGACGAGGTCACGGCGGAAACGCTCAAGCTCATCCGGATCATCAACCAGAACCTGCGCACGAAAAAAGCCTGGCTCAGCAATTTCTTCGGCACCTTCCTTCTCTTCGGCCTGCTCCTCGTCACCCTCTGGTATTATCTGAAGTCCCTGCATCCGCAAAAAACGGCCCTCAAATATTTCCTGATGATGGGCGTCACCCTCATCGTCAGCCTCTTCCTCTACAAGCTCGCCGATTTCGTCTCCGGGACATCGAGCCAGAACGTACGGTTCTTCTTGTTCACGGACGCCCAGAGCTATCGCTATGCGTTTCCCTTTGAGTCCGGCGTCATCCTGTTCGCATTCCTGACGACGAGCCCGGTCGCTCTGATCTACAACATCCTCAACAGCCTGCTGGTCGGCTACCTGTTTAACGCCAATTTTTACCTGATGATCTTCAGCTTCATCGGAGGGCTGGCGGCCATTTACGGGATTCGGTTTTACCAAAAGATCAAGAGGACGTCCACACTGCGGGCCGGCATCTTCCTCGTTTCCCCCATCAACATTTTTATCATCATCACCTTCTATCTCATCCAGGAGCGGTGGACCGAGCTCCACCTCCTGACGCCGGAGATTTTCATGGGGATCGTGGGAGGGATCCTCTGTTCGGCCCTGGCCTTCGTGCTCCTCCCCGTCTATGAAAACGTCTTCCGCTTTCTCACCCAGAGCAAGCTTTTGGAGCTCACCAATTCCGAATCGCCGATCTTCCGCCAGCTGGCCCTCGATGCGCCCGGCTCCTACCATCATTCCTTGATCGTGGCCTCCCTGGCCGAGAAGGCCGCCGAAGCCATCAAGCTCGACCCCCTCCTGGTCAAGGCCGGCGCCCTCTACCACGACATCGGCAAGATCAAGATGCCCGAGTATTTTATCGAGAACAAGGGCCGGAAAAAGGACGCCCATAAGGACCTCACGCCGAGCATGAGCACGCTGGTCATCATCAACCATGTCAAGGAGGGCGTCGAAATCGCCAGGAAAGAGAAGCTCCCGGCCCAGATCCGGGAGGTCATCGAACAGCACCACGGCAACTCGCTGGTCCGCTATTTTTATCAGAAGGCCAAGGAAAAATACGATCCGGAAATGAACAAGATTGGGGAAGAGAGCTATCGCTACCCGGGTCCCCCGCCCCAAAGCAAGGAGGCGGCCTTGGTGATGCTGGCCGATTCGGTGGAGGCGGCCTCCCGGAGCCTGAAAATTCACAGGGAAGAGAATCACAAGCGCGTGATCAAGGACATTTTCGACAACTACCTCCAGGACGGCCAGTTCGACGACTGCAATTTTTCGATGAAGGAATTGAGGATGATCGCCTCCTCCTTCCTGGAGACGCTCCAGTTGATCTACCAGCCCCGCGTCGAATATCCCGGGTTCGATTTTGAGATGAAAAAGAGGAAAAAACCCGAACCCAACCAAAAAAAGGACGATGATCGAAGCCATCAACCGCCAGAAGACATTCAGAATTGACCTGGACAAATTCGAGGGCCTGCTCGGAAGGCTGGTGAAGCACTACCGCCTCAAAAAGCCCGAGCTGGTCCTGGCCTTCGTCGATAACAAGGCCATCCAAAAATTGAACCGGGACTTCCGGAAAAAAGACGCGCCGACGGACGTCCTCAGCTTCCCCTATCGAGAGAACGGTCCCGACGGCAAGTATTATTTGGGCGACATCATCATCTCGGTCCCCAAGGCTTTCGACCAAGCGCGCGAGCTCGGCCACGGCCTCGACCGGGAGCTGGCATATCTGACCATCCACGGCTTCCTCCATCTTCTCGGCTATGAGCATTCCGAAGGCCACGCGCAGGAGGAAAAAAAAATCCGCAGGCTGATGTTCAAGGGCTGACATGAAAACAAGCGCCCTCCATTGGTTCGGCCTGGGCCTGGGCTTTTTGGCCGTCTTTCTTCTGTCCCTCGTCCATATCGCCCTGGCCGGCTTTTCCAAGATTTCCCTCAGCCGCTTCCTGGAGGACAAGGACAAGCCCTTCGGGCTCAAGGTCCTGCGGCACTACGAGGACATCAAGATCGCCGTGGAATTCTGGCGAACACTGCTGCTCATCGCCTTCCTGGTGTATCTTTACGCCTGCTTCCCCCAGGCCAAGCTCTGGCCGCTCTGGCTGTTTCTGGGATCGCTTCTCATCTACGGGATCTTCCTGGACATGCTGCCCCGGCTCATCGCCTCGCGGACCAAAGAAGGGATCCTCGGCTTTTTCCTCCCGTCGTTCAGGCTTTTTCTGATTCTTTCGGCGCCGGTCCTGGCCGTCTCCCGGTGGCTCTGCGAACGCGAGGAAAGCGAAGAGGCGGAAGACGAAGACCGGGAGGCCTCGGAACAAGAAATCGAAACGTTCATCGACGCCGCCAGGGAAGAGGGCATCATCGAAAAAGACGAGGATGACCTTCTCAGGAGCGTCGTCGAATTTGGGGATACCGTCGTCCGGGAGATCATGACTCCCCGAGTGGATATCGTCTGCATCCGGAGGGATGCCACCCTTCAAAAGCTCAGGAACCTGATCGTCACCGAGAAATTTTCGCGGATCCCGGTCTACAAGGACAAGGTCGATAATATCGAGGGCATCGTCATCGCCAAGGACCTCCTCCAATTCTCCGACGAACGACACGGCCAAGAGTCCATCGAGCCGTTCGTGCGCCCGGTCATCTTCGTCCCCGAGTCCATGAAGGTCGCCGAGCTTCTCAAGGAATTTCAAAAGGTGAAGCAGAAGATCGCGATGGTCGTGGACGAGCACGGCGGGGTTTCGGGGCTGGTGACGATGGAGGACCTCGTCGAGGAGATCGTGGGCGAAATCCATGACGAGTATGACACCGAAGAAGCCAAAATCAGCGAGGTCGGCCCCCAGGAGTATCTCGTCTCGGGCGACGTGAAAGTCGAAGAATTGGAAGACCGGTTTGACTTAGAGCTGGCCGAGGACGACTATCTGACGGCCAGCGGCCTGATCACCCATCACTTGGGACGGCTCCCGAAAAAGGGCGAGGTCGTCGAGGTCAAAGGGTTGGCCGTCGAAGTCATCGATGTCGATCAGAAAAGGATCAAAAAACTGAAAATGCGCAGACTCCCAAAAAAGGATCAAGAATAGGATTCCAACATGCCCAGGCCGAAAAAAGTCCAAGAAACGAAAAAAGCCTTTAAGGTCGGCTATGTGGCCCTCATCGGCCGGCCGAATGTCGGAAAATCCATGCTGCTGAATCGCTTGCTCGGCCAGAAGATCGCCATCGTCTCCAACAAGCCCCAGACGACACGCATCAGCATCCTGGGGATCCACACGACCGATAAAGGCCAGATCATTTTCATCGACAATCCTGGCATCCACAAACCGCTCCACAAGCTGAACAAGCGGATGATGGATTTCGTCTACTCGTCGCTCGAAACAGCCAGTCTCATCTGCCTGCTGATCGACGCTACCCAGAAATACGGTCACGGCGACGAATTCGTCCTCGAGATCCTTAAAAATGTCCGGACGCCGGTCTTCCTCCTGATCAACAAAGTCGATATCGTAAAAAAAGGAAACATCCTGCTGATCATCGATAAGTACAAAGACCTTCACCCTTTCAAGGAAATCATCCCGATTTCGGCTGTCCGAGGGACCAATGTGGAGGTCCTGGAGAAATTGATCTATGACTACCTGCCGGAATCGGAAAAAATCTATAGCGATGACGAAATTTCCGACCAATCCGAGCGCTTTCTGCTGGCCGAGATCATCCGGGAAAAAGTCCTCAACCACGTGGAAAAAGAGCTGCCCTGGGCCACGGCCGTCTATATTGATACGATCGAGAGACGGGGGCCCCGGGCGGAAGCGGAGGAGGGCGAACGCACCCAGCCGATGGACTCCGGAGAACGGAGCGAAACTTTTCCCGAATCAGGAGAAAGCTCGGGTGGCGTCAAACAAACCGAGAAAATGTCTAAGCCAAGACCGGCCGTACCGGAGAAAAAACGTCCCGTCACGTATATCAAGGCCACCATCTTCGTCGAGAAAGACAATCACCGCATCATCATCCTCGGCCGACGGGGACAGCTTATCAAGACCATCGGGATCGAAGCGCGGCGGGAGATCGAAGAGATCCTGGAATCCAAGGTCTTCCTGGACCTTCACGTCAAGGTCCGGGAGAACTGGCGCGATTCCGCCGACGTCTTGGACCTTATCGAAGGCCAGAAATAAGAAGAGACGGCATTATTCAATCTTTTCATTCCGACCCCTCCCTGTTATTGCGAGCCGCTCTTGCGGCGTGGCAATCCCCTCCTGCCTCGCGATATTGACTTTACCCCCGATAGATGCGAAAATCTACCTCCCTTCCATAGACGGTGAGTGTAGCTCAATTGGTTAGAGCATCGGACTGTGGATCCGAAGGTTGGGGGTTCAATTCCCCTCACTCACCCCACCTGTTTCCCCTGAAAAATCTGTGACTTTTTTGGCCAATATCGAAATAAACCTGGAAAGTATCCCTGTATTTGCCGTGTTTTTATTGATTACTTCTCTGCCTTCACTTGGCCTGCCGGTTCCTCCCTCGTTTCTTCTTCTTTCTTTTTCATTGTCGCCTTGCTTTCTTCGGGGGATTCCGTCGTTTTCTGGCTTTTGCCGCCTTCCGGTGCTTTCGGAGGGGCTGCTTTCATTTGCGCCTTTATCTTTTTTCCCTTGCCCTCTTCGGGGGCTTTCTTAGGCTTCTTGCCTTTACCGCCTTCTTGTTCTTTCTGGGGGGCTGCCGCCCTTTCCGCCTTTATCTTCGCCATTTCTTCCGTTCTCTTTTCGTTGTCGGCAATCAGCCTCAGCCTTTTATTCACG
>JAPKZH010000331.1 GCA_026393905.1 Candidatus Aminicenantota bacterium | reverse complement strand
GTAAAATCGCGGGTGTATTTCTGGAGGACCTGGTACTTGGCCTCGGGCTGGGGATCGGTGATCCGCTGGGTTCCCCGGACGGCTTTCAGCGCCTCAAGCACCGCCTCTTCCGTGACGCCGTTTTCCTCCAGCATCCGGCCTGCCTCGGTGGATTTGCCTTTGAGCAGGGCCAAAAACATATGTTCCGTTGAGATATACTCGTCCTTGAGCTTATCGGCCTCCTTCTGGGCATCGCTCATGATCCGGCGCAGGGCCGAAGAGAGATAGACTTCCACGCCCTGCACTTTCGGCATCTTTTGGAGCGACGTTTTCAGTTCTTCCAAGATTTTCGACCTGTTGGCGCCGATTTTGGCCAGCATCGAGCCGACGATATTCTCCTCCTGGGTGAGGAAACTCCAAAGGAGATGTTCGGGCTGGACTTGCTGGTGCCCCAGCTCCTCCGCCTTGGACTGGGCCATCTGGACGGCCTCCTGCGACATCACGGTGAATTTATCCCATCGCATCATGCTTCTCCTTAAAAAGGCAAGTAAATAAATAAGTTTTCCCATCAAAATTGTCAAGTCTTAAGGCCGAGAAAATTTTCCCCCTTGCCTCTTGACAATTGGGAAAAAATGGATATTTAATTCTTTGTAGATAGGAGCATGGAAGAACTCGAAATTTCTAGCTGGCTGACGCTCGACGCGCTCAAAAAAAAAGCGGAAGTCGTCGAGACGGTCGGCAACCTGCAGACAGGCCACAGCATGTCTGTGTTCTGCAAGATCGAGGAAGACTATCTGGAGCTCGTCTACAGCGACTCGGCGGCCAATTGTCTGCGCCGCTTCGAGGACAAGGACGACTTCGAAGCCGGCATCGAGCAGCGGAAAGAAGAAGACGGCGAGGCCCCCTTCGAAGAGGAGCGCGACTTCGATGAGGACTACGAGGAGGAGGAAGAAGAGGAAGAGGGCTACAAAGTCGAAGACGAATCCGATAATTATTGACGGAGCTTTTCGACCAGCCGGCTGAGAAGGTTCAGGGCGGCCAGGGGGGTTAACGAGGCGACATCGCAGGAGGCGAGCTCGTCTTTCATTTCCCGGAGGATCTCCTGCTCCCGGTCCTTTTGGAAAAGGAGCAGCTGGCTCTTATCGCGCTTCTTGGAAGTGCGGGCGATCCGCGGCAGCCCCGTCTCGTCCAACTCCTGTTTTTCCAGGTTGAACAGGATCTCCCGAGCCCGGACGACAACGTCCCGTGGAATGCCGGCCAGCTTGGCCACGTGAATGCCGTAGCTCTGGTCGGAAGGCCCGGCGATGATCTTCCTTAAAAAGACCACTTCCTCTTTCCATTCTTTGACCGCCACATGATAGTTCTTGATTCTTTTGAGGGTGAGGGCGAGCTCGGTCAGTTCATGGTAATGGGTGGCGAACAAGGTCTTGGCCCGGATCTCGACATTCTCATGGAGGTATTCGGCCACCGCCCAGGCGATGCTCAGGCCGTCAAAGGTGCTGGTGCCGCGCCCGACCTCGTCCAGCAGGATCAGGCTCCTCGGTGTCGCGTTGTTCAGGATGTTCGCCGTTTCCAGCATCTCGACCATGAACGTGGACTGGCCGACGCTGAGAAAATCCATCGCCCCGATCCGGGTGAATATCCGGTCGACGGCGCCGATCATGCACTCCTGGGCGGGAACGAACGACCCCATCTGGGCCAGAATGCAGATCAGGGCCACCTGGCGGAGGTAGGTGGATTTGCCCCCCATGTTGGGGCCGGTAATGATCAGGATCTGGTCCTCATCCCTATCCAGGTACGTATCGTTGGGAATGAAAGGCTCGGCGTTGGCGATTTCTATGACCGGATGCCTTCCGTTTTTTATTTTCATGATTTCGCCGGCGTTGACGTCGGGCCGGAAATAATTCCGCCGAGCGGCGAGCTCGCCCAAGGACGAATGGACATCCAGCGCGGCGATATCGGAAGCGATTCTCAGGAGCCTGGCCGTTTCGGCGGCGATCTTCTCGCGGACATCATTAAAAAGCTTAACCTCGAGCTCGCCGATCCGCTCCTCGGCGCGGAGGACTTTTTCCTCATATTCCTCGAGCTCGGGCGTCAGAAACCTTTCGGAGCTCACCAGGGTCTGTTTTCGGATGTAATCCGCGGGAACTTGCGGCAGATTCCGCTTCGTCACCTCGATGTAATAGCCGAAGATTTTGTTGTAGCGGACTTTGAGTGAAGAAATGCCGGTGCGTTCGCGCTCCTTTTTTTCGAGGAGAGCGATAAAAGACTTGCCGGAGCGGCTGATCTCCCTCAGGTCATCCAGTTCCGGATAAAAACCATCCTTGATGATGCCGCCCTCGGTCAGGAGAAAGGCCGGCTCATCAAGAATGGCCCTGTCCAAAAGCTCGACAATGTCCCGGGCATTGTCCCAGCGGCTGCGGATGTCGCTGAAGATCGAGCTCTGGAAGGGCTCGAGCAGAGAAAATATCTTGGGCAAAGGAAGGAGGGATTTCTTGAGGGCGACAAGGTCGCGCGGGTGGGCCGCGGCCAGAGAAATCTTCCCCGCCAGCCTCTCCAGGTCCAGGATGCCTTTTAGGCTTTCCCGCAGTTCCTGGCGGGTGATGGTATCCTTGAGAGATTCCTCCACGGCATCCAGGCGGCGGCCGATCTCCGGACAATCGAGAAGGGGCTGAAGGAGCCGGCTCCGCAGCAGGCGGCCGCCCATCGGCGTCACAGTGTAATCGATCACGCCGAGGAGGGAGTTCTCGACTCGACCGTCCCTGAGGTTTTTTACGAGCTCGAGGTTCCGGATGGTGGACGCGTCCAGAGCCATTTGGTCGGAGGGATGGATAAAAGAAATTTTTCGAATCAGGGCCAGGGAATCCTTGCGGACTTTCTTGAGATAATAGAGCAGAGCGCCCGCCGCAGAAACGGCCAGGTTTTTATTGTCGATCCCGAAGCCGGCCAAGGACTTGACGCGGAAATGGTCCATCAGGTAGTCTCTGGCCTGGGAGAATTCGAAGGCCCAGGCTTCGACGGGGCTTTTGAGCAATGCATCCAGGTCGCTCCTCTGAAGCGCCCGCCGCAGCCATTCTTCATCTCCCTCGGGAAACACCAGCTCTTTTGGGGACGTCTTAAAAAGTTCATCCGATAGCGCTTTATAATCCTGCCCCTCCCTCTGCATGACCTTCATCTCTCCGGACGTCAGGTCGATCAGGGCCAGTCCCCAGCCATCCTCGCTGTTCGAGACGGAAACGATGTAGACGTTTTCTTTGCCGGCTTCGAGCTCTACCTCGACGGCCGTCCCCGGCGTCAGGACCTTGATAACCTCCCGCTTAACCACACCCTTGGCCGTCTTCGGGTCTTCAACCTGCTCGCAGACGGCGACCTTGTAGCCTCGCCTGAGAAGCTTGGCCAGATAGGGATTGACGGCATGATAGGGGACGCCGCACATCGGGACTTTTTGGCGCGACGTCAGAGCAATCTCAAGGACGGCCGAGCCGATCTTGGCGTCTTCATAAAACATCTCATAAAAGTCGCCCAGCCGGAAAAAAAGGAGCGTGTCCCGGTGCTGCTTTTTGATCCGGAAATACTGCTCCATCATCGGGGTGACGGAATTTTTCTCGGACATCCTCGGCCCTTAGGATTCTTCCTCGGTCATTTTTTTTCTGGCCCTGACAAAATAGCCTTCCACGAGCGTATCCTGAGGATGATAATTCCAGATGATGTTCCAGATTTTGCTCTTCCGGACAGGGATAATCTCCACCTCGAAGCCCTCGAGCAGATCTTTGAGGGCCAGGTCGCTGAACCGGTAGTACTCGGTGCCATGGCGGGGAAAGCAAAAGGGCACGGTGATATAGAGGAAGCCTCCGGGTTTAAGGAGACGCTTGATCTCTTCGACGGCCCGATGGGGATCGCGGAGATGCTCCAGCACGTCGAGAGCCAGGACGGTGTCAAAACTCGCCTCTTCGAGCCCGGTCGGGCCCTGGATATCCGCGACAAGGTCGGGATGACAATCGGGGTTGATATCGAGCCTCACGGCGTCCCCTCCGTATTTTCGCCATCCGCAGCCTACGTCCAGGGTTTTCCCTTGAAGTTTCACATGTTCTTTTAAGAGCCTGTCCCTTCTCTTCCGCCAGTATGTTTTTCCCTTATGTCGCATTGCTCGAACGGTTTCTTACTCCCGCATTATATGGGGAATCGTCCGGCCAGGCAAGACTCGCTTGGACCGAAAACTTGCCGCGGTTCCTCATTTCTGGTATGTTTCGGAAAAATGGCAGGTAGACTATGATCAAGAAAGCCTTCGCGCTTCTTTGGATTTCAGCGTGGCTCTTGCTTTGCCCAGGAGACACAGGGGCTCAGACAGAAGGCCCTGAGCAAGAAATCCGCTATTCGCCCCCGCCGGCCGCTGTGGAAACGCTACGGCTAAATCAAATATCGCTCAACGGGACATGGCTGTTCAATCCCGGGCCGTCCGGAAATTTCTGGGAGCTTCAGGAAAAAGGCGCCGCCGGCTGGGCAAAGATCCAAGTCCCCGGAGATTGGACCATGCAGGGCTTTTCGGTGGCGCCCAATACGGCCGCCGGCTATCTGAAGACGATCGAGATCCCTGCGGAATGGAAGGAGTGCCGGATCAAGCTGCGCTGTGACGGCGTCCAGAGTGATGCGAAAATCTGGGTCAACGGCCGCCCGGCCGGGTCCCATCAGGGCGGCTTTACAGCTTTTGAGCTCGACATCACAAAACTCTGCGCTCCCGGCGCAAAGAACACGCTGGCGTTGGGCGTCCAGAACGAATCCCTGGCCGACGAGCTGGCCAGCGGCACTCAGTATGCCGCCTACCAGTTCGGGGGAATCACCCGCAAGATCACCTTGATGGCTCTCCCCGTCTTGAACATTTCTTCCCTCAAAATCGAAACGGACCTGGACGAAGGCTACGATGACGCCCGCCTAAAAATCCATTTCTCTGTGACCAATGAAGACGGCCAAAAAATGGAGAACAGCCTCATCCGGTTCAAGGTGTCGGATCCGGAACAAAAACTCCTGCCTCTCGAAGCGGACAGCCTGATGCTGCCCAATCTCGGCCCTGGCGAGCGGACCGATCGGATCTTCGAGGCGAGGATCGCCGGCCCCAAAAAATGGGACCCTGAACATCCCCATCTCTACGTCCTCGCCGCCGAACTCCAAGGCGGCGGCCGGGTTCTCGAGACCGTCCGGCAGCGATTCGGCTTCAGGAAAATCGAAGTGGCAGGAAACCAGGTGTTTGTCAACGGCTCCCCCATCAAGCTCCGGGGCGTCAACCGCCATGAAACCCATCCCCTCCTCGGCCGCAGCCTGAATGCCGAGCTCTGGCGCAGGGACGCCGAGCTGTTCAGGAACGCCAACCTCAACTACATCCGCACATCTCACTATCCTCCGGCCGAGGAATTCCTGGATTATTGCGACGAGTTCGGCCTGTTTGTCGAGTGCGAAGCGCCCCTGGTCTGGATCGGCCACGGCGCCAACTCCAAGTGGCAGGCCAACGATCCGCACTCAAAAAGCATCTTTCCGGTCATCAAGCGGGCTATATCGGAGATGATCGAATTCAACCGGAACCATCCCAGCATCATCATCTGGTCGATGGCCAATGAATCGGCCTGGGGGCTCAATTGGGTGGAAGCCAAAAAAGCCGCCGATGGACTGGACCCGACCCGGCCCAAGACATTTCACGACCAGGCCGTCGGAGGCTATAACAATTTCGGAAGCCAGTCTATGCCCATCGCCAACTACCATTACCCGAACGAACAGATGTTCGATGACGTGATGAAGTTCGCCCGGCCGATTCTGTTTGGAGAATACTGCCATATCAACTGCTACAACCGGCAGGAGCTCGCCGCCGATCCCGGCGTAAGAGACGAGTACGGAAAGGGCTTTAGCCGGTTTTGGGAGAAGATGGAGGCGACGCCGGCCTGCTTGGGAGGCGCGATCTGGGCCGGCATCAACGATATTTTCTTTCTTCCGTCGGGAAAGGCCGTCGGCTACGGCGAATGGGGCATCATCGACGGCTGGCGGCGCGAGAAGCCCGAATACTGGCATATCAAAAAATCCTACTCGCCCGTGAAAGTGCCCGTCGAGAAAGTCGAGGTCCCGGCGCCGGGAGAGCCGATCAAGCTCGAGGTCATCAACCGCCACGATTTTACGAACTTGAATGAACTGAACATCGATTGGGAGATCGACAGCGAAAAGGGAACGGCTTCCATGGATCTCCGGCCGCAGGCAGCCGGCATCCTGAAAATCCAGCCAAAAACGGCCGGCCTCAACGGTAAAAAGCTGCTTCTGAAATTCACAAGCCCCAGAGGCTTCCTCATCGACAGCTTCAAAATATCGATCGGGGAGGAAGCCCCAGAGCGCCCTCCCTTTCAAACGCCCGGACCGGGCGCAATACGTCTCCTGCGGACAAACGACGATTACACGGTCCAAGGCAATAATTTCAGTTGGAGGCTGGATAAAAAGACCGGGGCGCTGCTCGAAGCCGAAGTCGACGGTCATCCCCTGTTGATCGGAGGCCCGGTTTTCATGCTGCTCGGCCAAGCCACCGGCCCGTGTGTCACGGATTACAGCCTGGATATCAAGCCGCTGAACGACGTGTGTAGCGGATGGGCCGCCGAAAGCGTTGATGTGAAAGAAGGACCCGACGCCGTCGCGTTTTTGGTCAAGGGAACCTACCAGGAAGCCGCCGGATGGTATCAAATCAAAATCAACGGAAACGGGCAGGCGGACTTCGCCTACGAGTTTTCATCTCAAGCGAAGCTCAATCCCAGGCAGTATGGCCTGGTTTTTTATCTACCCAGGGAATTTCAGACACTGAGATGGGCCAGGCGGGGCCAGTGGTCCGTCTATCCAGACAATCACATCGGCCGGACCCAAGGAACGGCCCGGGCCGTCGTTCCGGGAGCCGAATTTAAGTTCAGAGCGGCGCCGAGCCATGACTGGAAGGACGATATGAACGAGCTGGGCAGCGCCGATTTTCGCTCGACCAAGCAGAATATTTTCTGGTCTGCCCTGACGTCCGAAAAAGGATATGG
>JAPKZH010000571.1 GCA_026393905.1 Candidatus Aminicenantota bacterium | reverse complement strand
TCGAGGGCGTCGGCCAGGGCAAAGATCCTGGCTTCGAGCGGAATCCCGTCTTTTTTGAGCCGTGCCGGATAGCCCTTTCCGTCATAGCGTTCGTGATGGCAGAGGATGATGTTTCCGACTTGCTTGACCATCTTGATCTCTTTGACCAGACCGAAGCCCAGGGCCGGGTGGAGCCTGATTTTTTCCCATTCATCGTTGGACAGGCTTCCCGGCTTCTTGAGGACGGCATCCGGGATGGCGATTTTTCCGATGTCGTGGAGCAAGGCCCCTTTGCGGATATCATCCAGGACGGACGGGTTTCGGATGCCGAGAATATTAGCCAGGACCTGGCTGTATTTGGCCACCGTCTGGGAATGGCCGAACGTTTCGACGTCCCTCAGGTCGAGCGCCGTCATCAGGTTTTGGAGCGTCGAATCATAGATCTCTTCAAGCTCCATGGCCCGTTTGATGTTCTTGGATTGGTCGAGCCTCAGCCGACGCAGGTTCCTGAGATAAATCGCGTTCTGCTCCAGGAGGTCTTTTTTGCCCAATTCACTTTTGACGGCCGAAAAAATGCCGAGATAATGATCGGGGCCGGCCAGATGATCGATCGTGCCGCTTTGGAGAAGCTCGATGCCCGGCTCGGGGCTCTGCCGGCGGGAAAGGACGATGATCGAAAGCAGCGGCTGGCTTTTCTTCAGGCCGCCGAGGACCCGGATCAGGTCCTCGTCCAGGCTGGCCAGGCCGGCGACAAAGAGAGAGAACTTTTTTTCATTCTGAAGAAGACGGAGGCTCTGAGCCCATGAGGCCGCCCGGACGACATCGACGTTGAGCGTTTGGATCAGCCGGGCCAGGGATTCTCTTCTCTCCCCGTCCTCTTCGAGAAGCAGGATTTTTCGTGTTTGGACGACCATGGATGGATGATCTCTTTATACTTTATTTTCCGGCAAGATTCAAGCCATTCCCCGACTGCCGGTCAAGGGCTTTTCCGGGCAAGGTGATAAAGCCGAAATTTCTTCACCTTTAGGGGTGACAGGAACAGGGGAAAAATCCCCTTGAGAATCGTCGAGAAAGGTGATTGAACAGCCATTTTATGTCGTCTAGGATAGGGGTGACACGAAGCGAGGCAGGGAAGCGCAGTGCGCTTCTCGAGGAGATCCTTTCCTTCAGAGCATGAGCCCTGTTTGAAGAACGAGTGAAGTCCGACGAGGAGAACGACCATGACGCCAAAAGGCGACGTTTTAGACGAATCAACCATGATCATCACGGAGATCGAATCCAACCTGGAGAAAGCCCTGCAGAAGCGCAAGGAAGAGATCGGGCGCGAATACCAGGACCGGATCCGGCGGGAAAAAGAGGAATCGGACAAAAAATTGACCATGATCCAGCAGGAGTTCGATAAGGAAAAGGAGACCTTAAAGGACTACAGGGGCGCGATCTCCGACTTCGAAACGGTCAGGGACACGCTCCAGGTCCAGATCGATGATCGTCTGAAAAAAGCCATTGGCTATCAGAAAGACATTGAGAAGCTCACGGCCCTGACTCTGGAAGAATTGAGGGCCGTCGGCGAGCTCAGCTCGAAGCTGACCGAGCTTCGCCGATCCACCGAGGTCAAAGTCACCGAGCTGAGGACAAAACTCAAAGAAAAATATGGGATCGTGACCGAAGGCCTGGAAGAGAAATCCAGCAACGAGATCGTCGTCGACCTGGAGCAGG
>JAPKZH010000259.1 GCA_026393905.1 Candidatus Aminicenantota bacterium | reverse complement strand
TCACCCGAACCCCAGAGCTGATCCGCGATGGAGCGGAACTCCGCCTGGTCGTCGCTCAAGCTGGGTGAGTCGGTGGGTTTGGGTCCTACGACCACTGCACCCGCTCTCACCAGGTCGCGGATCTTCCGCAGGACGGCCAGGGACATGTGCTGGCTGTTGGCATCGAGGGCCAGAACGGCGTAGCTCATGCCGCTGGGCGTCGTGATCCGTCCGCCTTCCGCGGACAAGCGGTGCAAGATCGCGTCGGCGTTTATGAAGTCGAAATCGTATCCGGTAGGGATGTCCGGCGGCTTCGCTCCAAAGAGAGCCGTAATGTTGGAGTCCTCGCCATAGAAATAGAGCACGTCGGCTACGAACTTTCCCTGCTGGAGCATGTAGGAACTGCGGGCCAGATAGGTTGTCCAGGGTTTGGCCAGCTCGGCCCAAGTCTCGTGCCTCGTGAACCACTGACCAAACGGCCCGAGCGAGAGGCCCGGCACTTTGTCCGATACGGGCTGATGAACCGACGTGTGGAGCACGAAGCGGTTCAGCCCCATCGCCAGCTCCGTGTCCGCGGTCGGTTTCAGCGTCTCGGGCGACCAACTCCATGCGCCCCGTTCGCCGCCGTAGGCCGTTAGCGATTCCGCGGCCACGAGATTCTGGCCGTAGATGTGAGCCACGGAAGCCGACTCGCGGATGTCGACGCCGTATCCGGGCGGCTCGGCGCTGGGGGTTTCCGGCGTCCACAGCGCGCTCATGGGGATCTCGGCGTTCCGCTTCACTTCCATCCCGTCTCCGATGAAAGCCCGTCCGGATTCGTGCGATTCGGTATAGCGGCCCATCCCAAGCTTGTGCAAGGAGGCAGAGATCTGGTCGTAGTGGTATTCGGTCGTCAGATCGCCGATGGTCTTGCGGAGGTCCCAGAGGAAGCGGTCGCTCGATTCCGCACTCTCCACGACGTGACCGGTGAGAACCGGCAGCCAGGGATGCGGGTCATAGCCCCGCCGCTTGGTGAATTCCGCGATCATATCCTCGGTCCAGTTCTGGACACCGGCTTCCCAGCTGTCCGTGATCACGTACTGCAAGCCGCGCTTGCCCATCAGAGCGCCCAGCGTGTTCTTATACTGACCTAGATAATTGTTGAGATAGGTCTCGACATGGCCGCGGTTGAGCTTATCCACCTCCAGACCGGTCGCTTCGGGCGACGCCGGAGAGTTTCGCGCGCCGGTTAGCGAGTAGCCCAGCCGCAGCACGATCCAGCGGCCGGCCGGCGGCGTCCAATCTAGCTTGCCGTCCGGGCGCATTTTCGAAGTCAAGTCGACGATGTCGGCTTTGCGCACGGCGTCCTGGATCGGGACGGCAGGGGTCGCCAGGCTGTAAAGGTTGGCTGCCGCCGAAAAACCCGCCTTGTCCTCAAACCGGTTCACTCTCGCCCCCGTGTGCAGAACGAGCTCGGCAATCTGCATCCCGGCCGGTGCCGCGGGCGCGCCGCCGCCCGCTCCAGGCTGGCCGGCCCCTGGCGGCAGTTGAGTTTTGAATGTAATTCGGAAGAATTTGGCCGTGGCTGCGGGAAAAGAGATGGTTCGCTGGGCCGTTCCGCCGCCGGGAATCTCCGCAACTGTTCGAAATTGCTGGCCGTCATCGCTGGCTTCTAAGGCACGGCTGCTTTCGCCGCTGCCCCCCCTTCCTCTCCCTCCGCCCGCCACGATGCTGAGACCCCGAACGGCCTGAGGCTTGTCGAACTCAAACTGGATCCATGCCTTTTGATCAACGGGGGCAGCCGGCAAACTCGCGGCTTTCACTAGGTCGCCGTCAGTCAGTCCGGCCAAATCAAATTGACCGCCGCTGGATGATACTTTCGGTTGCAGCTCGGCCATCGAGAGGTCGCTGTCCGGCAGTCGATAGGCGATCACCGCGCTGTCGCCGTAATACTCCGGAGGGGGCGCGGATGTCCCGCCGCCGGATCCTCCCCGTCCGATATTCTGGAACGACCCGGTAGTCGAAGGCGGCTTCGGCAGAACGTCCTTAAACGGCCGCCCGCCTTCCAGCCGAGTCTCGCTCCAAACCAGCTTCTTCATCGCCTGCGCGGGCGGCACCCAGGGGCCTCCCGTCTCACTCCATCCGGGCGATCCCGCGATGGCCATCTCCAGACCCAATTGGTCGGCCAGCGCAGCGGCATACTTGAACGCGTCCTTCCACTCCGGCGTCATGTAGACCAGGCGTTTCTCGACGACCTGCGGCGTGTTGAGCGCGGCGTCGAAGTTCTGGAAACCGCCGATACCGGCGCGCTTCATCCATTCCAGATCGGCCTTGATGCCGTCCTTGGTGATGTTGCCGTTCATCCAGTGCCACCAAACGCGCGGCTTGGCGCTCTCCGGCGGGTTCTTAAAGCCGCGCTCGAGGGCATCGCCGGAGTTCTGGGCAACCGCGGCCCATGTTCCCAGCAGAATTAAGACCAAAACGACCCAGCCAATCTGGTTCGTTCCGTTGCTCGTCCTCATCGACATGCCTCCTCTCGGTAAGAGATAAGTTTCACCGGCCTCAACAGACTAATAAACTGCGCCGGCATAGCATTATAGTTATCGGACAGTGATTTCCTTTTCGTCGGGGCATCGTCTCCCCTGCCGCCAGATCCGGAATCGAGTCCACCCATCAAAAACGTTCTATATCGTCAACTACCGTCATAGCTTAGCGAGGCGTTTTTTCGCATCGGCAAATTCAGGAATGCCGGGGTCGGCTTCTTTCCACAGTTGGAGGAATCTCACATACTCTTTTTTCGCCTCTTCCCTCAAACCCTTCTGCTCATATAATTTGGCCAAACGATAGTGATAGACGGGATTATGTATGCGGCGGTCTTGGCTCGCCGGATCGAAGGTGAGCAACTTCTTGTATTCCACGATCGCTTTGTCGATATTCCCCACCTTGTGATAGGCTCGCACCAAGACGTCCTGGTCCAGCGGAAAGTTATACCAGGTGAATGTCCGAGCATATGAAAGGGAAATGATAGGAATTTGCAGGCGGAACTCCTTTTCTAAAAAGGATATGGCCTCGGCCGCTCTCCCTTCAGAAAGCCAAACTTCCGCCTGAAGAATTTTGTAGTTCTTCTCCAGTTGCACGGCGATCTCCTCCGTACCCACAGGCAGTTGGGACAAGAGCAAGCGGATGTGCTCAATCTTCTGCTTGGCCGTTTCGATTCGCCCCCGCTTCCATTCCAAGAGCCCGAGCCAAAAATCATTTTCAATGGTGCTAATTCGGTCCGATTGGGGCAGGGCTTCTTTGACGTCCTTCTGGTATTCTGAAAATTGCCTGATAGCCGCATCAAACTCACCCCGGTCATAATAGAAAAAGACCTGGACGAGTTCAGCCAGGGCAGTCCCGTTTCCGTCTCCGATCGATTTCCAGGCCCCCCTGACTCGTTCCATTTCCACTCTGGCCTGCTCTCGTTTGCCCAGGACATAGTTAAAAATCGCTTTCCACCAGTAGCCTAGGCTCTGCGAGCTCTTGGACGGAGCCGCGAGAATGAACTGGTCCAGCCAGCTCATAGCCTCGGTGTAATCTCCCTTGACGGCGTAAATATAGGCGATGACATCTTCTGACCCAAAATTCGGCTTGATCCGCACCGCTTCTTTGTATTGGGCGATGGCCTCATCGAGCCGCCCGGTGAGGAAGTAGAGTTGTCCCAGGGAATCTAAAGGATTGGCGTCTTCCGGAGCGACAGAAACGGCCTTCTTCAGGTATTCTTCCGCTTTGCCGAGATCACCCGTCGCTATATACATAAAGCCAAGTTGATTCAGGATTGTTGCCCACTTGGGATCCAACGCCAGGGCTTTGTTTGCTTCTGCGATCGCTTCTGGATACATCTTTTTCTGCTGGTAACCGGCAAAAAGTGAACTGTGGACTTCCTTTTCTTTGGGATATTTCGCGGCGATTTCCTGGAGGATGCGGAATTCTTTATCGGTGTTTTTCTCCACCCTTCTGGCGTAGGCGGCCTCGATGTACAACCGTTCTTTTTCCGTCGCCTTTCCGGAAAAAGCCTTGGCCTTTTCCAGAGCCTCGACTGACCGCGGAAAATTCGTTAAACTTCGAAGGACTTTATAGAGGTACAGATAGGCGATGGCGAATTGGGAGTCGAGCTCAACGGCTTTTTCCAGATTCTTGAGAGCATCTTCGCGGTACATTTTATCTAGATTTTCCTGCCCCAAGATGAAATATTTATAGGCTTCCAGCGACGAAGTCCGCGGCTCAGAAAATTGAATCTCTGCCTCTCCAGTTGCCTTTCTAGACAGACCGACGCCGCGTGATATGTCCCGGCTCAGTTGGCCGATCTGCTTGTCCAGGATGCTCTGCGCTCCCTCCCCTTTGGCGGTGACGCTTTTCAGCAGTTTCCTGGTTTTGACGTCAAACACCTTAACGTCAGTGGCAAATGTCTCGCCTGCTTTGACATAGCTTCCCAGCACAAGAGCATCAACATTGTCCTTCTTGCACAGCTCAAAACCGAGCTCGCTGTCGATGTTGTCGGCTTGTTCCTTGCCCATTTGTCTGAGGAGGTCACGCAGTCGTTCGAATGTCGTGACATGGAGATGTTTCGATTGCTCCAAGCTGGTGATCAACAGGTTGGGGATGGCGGCCTTGAGATAATCGTAGGCCAGGTCCCCCGTTTGATTTTGAAACGTGATGACCGCTATGGACCGCTCGACGGCTTTGCCCTTGAAAGCAACGCGCCAGAGCACGAGCCCGAGGACGACGATCACGACGGCCGCTAAGGCAGGGATGAACAGTTTTTTCAGCCCGAATGTCACCGTGATTTCTTTTGAGGTCAGGGATTTTCTCTTGGGTTTTTCTTTTTCGGCCGAGGGGAAGCCTTCCTCAATGGCATCGATTTCCGCCCCCAGCTCATCGGCCGTTTGGAACCTTTTCTCTTTGTCCTTCTCCAGGCACTTGAGAATCAGCCGACTTAGGGCCGCGGGGAGCTGCGGGTTCCATTCTTTTGGGTCCCTGGGCTTCTCGCCCTTGTGCTTCATGGCGACGCTGAGCGGTGTCTCTCCTTCAAAAGGAACTCGGCCGGTGACCATTTCGTAGAGGATGACTCCCAGCGAATAGATGTCAGAACGTCTGTCCACGTCTTTCGCTTCCGCCTGCTCGGGGGACATGTAATCGGGCGTGCCGATGATGAGTCCGGTCCCGGTGATGGCCTTCGTTTTGAGCGAGCGGGCGATCCCGAAGTCCATGATCTTGGCATTTCCCTCGCGGTCGATCATGATGTTGCCGGGTTTGAGGTCGCGGTGTACGACGCTCAACCGGTGGGCTTCGGCCAACCCTTCAGCCACCTGGCCGGCGATGGAAAGCGCTTTGGCCGGAGGCAACTGGCCTATCCTTTTGATCAGGCTTTTCAGGTCCTCCCCCTCGATATATTCCATGGTGATGAAGTAGGTGCCGCCGGATTCGCCCAGGTCGTGCATGCGGCAGACGTTGCGGTGCGTGATCTTCCGGGCGATTTTCAGTTCCTGGCTGAACCTGGCGATGATCTTCCGGTCCGAGGAGATCAACGGATTAATAAGCTTGAGCGCGACTTCCTCATTGATTTTCTTGTCTTCCGCTCGATAGACGGCGCCCATGCCGCCCCGCCCCAGCTCTTCGATGATCTCGTACCGGCCGGCGAAGACCGTCCCGCGGGCAAGGTCCAGCTGGGGCACGCTCAGCGTCTCCGTCATGGAAATTGAGAATTCCGGAGAGGAGGGAAGCGGAGTCCCGCACTTGCCGCAATAGAAAGTATCCCGGGGGTTATCGAATTGGCATTTCGGGCAGCTGGCGGTATCTTTTTTCACTTTTCTGCTTGTCGGCAAGAAGATATCAACTATACGAAAAATAGTCAACCGATCGCCGCTATTGCAGGCGCAGGGCCATTGCCGAGGCAAGAAGAAGGACTCAAATGTAAACGATATCTTTCAGTCTCAGAGCGATAAGGAAATTGCCGCGAAGCGGGCCCCCGGGCCAGGTCTGGGCCTAACAAAAAAGAAAAGGCTGAACCGGGACGTAAGCCGAATTCTGATCCCTTCCGCCGATGAGCGATGTTGACAATACCCGCCGCCGTGGATATCATCTTCCCGAAAAGGAGCGGTACCGTCATGGCTATTCCCGGGTTGACGATCATCGGCGAGTCGATCAACGATTCCGTGCCTTCGACCAGGAAGCTGTTCGACGAAAACGACGTTCCCGGCCTGCTCGAACTGGCCCGGAGCCAGGACGAGAAGGGCGCCTCCTATATCGACGTGAACGTGGGGGCTCGGTCCCCCGAGTTCATGGCCGACCTGGTTCGCCGGATCCAATCGGTTACGGCCAAACCTCTCTCCATCGACACGCCGGACCCGGCCATCGCCAAGGCGGGCCTCGGGGCCTACGACGTCGCGCGGGCCGGCGGTCTGAGGCCGATCCTGAACTCGATCTCGCCGCTCCGCCCGCAGATGTTCGACCTCTGGGCGATCCGGCCCTTCATGCCCATCCTCATGGCCTCGGAGCGGTTCGAGAGCGGGGCGATGTGCGCAAACGCCAACCGGACTGCGGAAGAGACCGGGCGGACGGCCCGGGCCCTGCTCGAGGAGGCCCGTCAGCGGATCCCCGGCTTCTCCAACGACCAAGCCATCATCGACCCGGGAATCGCCCCGATCGGGACCGACTGCGAAGGCCAGCTCAAGCGCGTTCTGGAGTCCCTCGCACTTATCCACGCC
>JAPKZH010000306.1 GCA_026393905.1 Candidatus Aminicenantota bacterium | reverse complement strand
ACGGGACTGGTTCCCGGGGCCCGGGGTCTACGGGCGGCCTAAGCGCCGCCCGAACGGAGTTGTCATTTTAATTCTTGCGTTGATATTAATCTCTGAAAAAGCGCTGCTGCCTTTTATCTTTTTCGTTGACCGGGTTCGCATCCAACGCCCACATGCCGCGGCCGTGAGTGGCGCAGACGATGATGTTGTCGCGCGGATGAATGATCAGGTCGTGGACATATGTGGACGGCAGGTTGGCGCCGAGCACAGTCCAGCTCTTAGCGCCGTCGGTCGTCACATACACGCCCTGGTCGGTCCCGACATAGAGGATGTTCCGATTCACAGGGTCTTCGCGGATGACGTTCGCCGGGCCGAGCGGAATCCCCTTGGAGATATCCGCCCAGGTCTTGCCGTAATCCGTGGACTTCCACACATACGGGGCAAAGTCGTCGTCGCGCTTGCCGTTCTGGGTCATATAGACGGTGGCCATGTCATACTGGGAGGCGATGATCCTCGACACCCATTTCTGGTAGGGCAGCCCGGACATGATCTCTTCCCATTTCTTGCCGCCGTCCTTGGTGACCCACACCTTTCCATCGTCGGTACCGACATAGATCAACCCGTATTTGAGCGGCGATTCGGAGATGGCAAAAATCGTGTGGTAGGGGATGTCGCCCATTTCCGTCTGGGCATTGTAGGTCAGATCCGGGCTGATCTTTTCCCAGGTGTCTCCCCGATCCAGCGACCGAAACACGAACTGCATGCCGTGATAGACGATGTTCGGATTATGCGGGGAAAGGATAAACGCCGCCAGCCACTGCCCCCTCAGCCGGGGCTCATTTTCGAACGGACGGGGAAGAAGAGATTTGCTGAAGGGACGGCCGGGGGCAGCGCCCTGCTTGTCATATTCGGCCCGGGAAATCGTCCCGTAGAAACCGGCCGAAAAAACGATATTCGGATTGGTCGGATCGATGGCGTGATTCGAGCCTTCGCCGCCCGGAGCGCTCTCAAAGGCCGCGGCCGGGATCCGATCCCGCCCCCGGCTCAGATCCACCGGCCCCCGGAAGCTGCCGTGATCCTGCATCGAGCCGTAGACCTTGAACGGCGTGGCCATATCGTAATTAATGTTGAAGAATTGGCAGACGGGAAGAAGGTTGGTGAAAGTCCGCCAGTTCTTGCCTTTGTCATAGGAAACGGCCAGCCCTTGATCGTAGCCTTTGATCATGTAGTTGGAATTATCAGGATCGATCCAAAGCGCATGGTGGTCGACGCCGGGCCCCGCGACGGGCTGGGAAGTCTTACCGCCGTCATTGGAAACGTGGAGTCTCAAGCCCATGGTGTAAACCGTATTTTCGTTATTCGGATCGACCCGCGTCTGCCCGAAGACCCAGCCGTAGGTGCCGGAATGATTTTCCATATGGGGACCCGTCTGTTTCCAGGTCTCGCCCTTATCGTCCGAGCGAAAGATCGTGGCCCCCTTGATGATGCCGGCCGAGGGCAGTCCGTAGGCGTCAGCCCGTTCGGTTTCGCTGGGTTCTCTGGCCTTCTCGTAATTGTCGACAAACGCGTAGAGGACGTTCGGCTTGGTCAGGCAGATGTCGATGCCGATCCGGCCCCTGAACTTGGCCTCGGGAAGCCCGCTATCGATCGGCTTCCAGGTCTTCCCGGCATCCGTGGTTTTATGGATCCCGCTGCCGTTGTAGGGAGGCTCATTGCGGGGATCGTTCCACCTCTTCCGCATCCGCTGCCACGTGGCCGAATAGAGCGTGTCATTGTCCTGAGGATCCATGACCAGGTCGATGGCGCCCGTTTCGTCGTTGATGAAGAGGATCTTCTCCCAGTTCTTGCCGCCGTCGACGGTCTTGAAGATGCCGCGGTCCGGATTCGTGGTCCACTCATGGCCGGAAGCCGCGACATAGACGACATCCGGATTTTTAGGGTGGACGACGATCCGGGCGATCGTGTTCGTGCCCGCGAGCCCCATATGCTGCCAGGATTTTCCGCCGTCCAAGGACTTGTAAATACCGGCGCCGGACTGCGAGCTGCGGAAAATATTGGCCTCGCCCGTGCCGACCAAAACCACCTGCTGGTTGGAAGGGGCGATGGCGATATCGCCGATGGCCGTGGAAGGCCCCTGCTCGAAGATCGGGCTCCAGGTCACGCCTTCGTTTTCGGTTTTCCACACTCCCCCGGATGCCGTGGCCACGTACATCGTGTAGTTCTTTCCTTTGGGGGCCACGACGGCGATATCCGTGATCCGGCCGCTGACGTTGGTCGGTCCCAAGAACTGCCACTTCAGGTCCTTGAATTTGGAGCTGTTCTTCATCTCGACATGCTGATCGTACCATTTCAGCCGGAGCTCAGGATCGGTATTCATGATCCGCTGCGGCTTTTTGGCCTGCTGCGGAAAGATCAACAACGCCAGCGCGAACATGCCCAGCACCAGGAAGACCGGGCACGAACGGAAAAACCCATGACTTCGTCTCATCCAAGCACCTCCTCGAAAAATTATAGCTCAATTTTATTAATAAAAAATATTTTATTCAACAAAATTTGACAATTTAAAACTCGGTGTAGTAATCTGATTTTCAATGAACGTGCCGAATTTTCTAACCTTGGTCAGGATCGCCCTCGTCCCGGCCTTGATCGTATTGCTCCTCTCTTCGTTCCGAGGGCATGAGTTCGCGGCCCTTTCCGTCTTCTTGGTGGCCTCCTTGACGGACACGGTCGATGGATTCCTGGCTCGGCGAAACAACAAGATCACGACACTCGGTCAGCTTCTCGATCCGATCGCCGATAAGCTTTTGATCACGTCCGCGATCATCTGCCTGGTCCAATCCCGGGCCGTCGCCGCCTGGATAGCCATTGTCATCATCGGCCGTGAAATCGCCGTCACGGGCCTGCGGGCCATCGCCGCGTCGAAAGGCGTGATCATTCCGGCCTCCTGGCCTGGAAAGATCAAGATGACGCTGGAGACCATCACCATTTCTTTTTTGATCCTGGGGAAAGGGATCCTGGGCAAGCTGTCCATCATCGGGGACATCGGACTCTGGCTGGTCCTCGCCTCCGCGGTCTATTCCGCGGGCGACTACTTCATCAAATACGGCCCGCGCCTGCTCTTCGAACGCTCAGAGCCCTGAGGCCTGGGTTTTGTCCAACGATTCCCGGTCCTCGACATTCCAGGTCGCGAAGGGATGCGGCCACGACCGCCCGATCCTCTTGATCAATCCGGTCAGCACCTTGCCCGGCCCCAGCTCGACAAAGGCATCGATGTTCTCGCCGGCCAGACGCTGCATGGACTTGTACCACAACACGGGCCGGCTGACCTGTCTTTTCAAGGAATCGCGGGCGTCTTCCCCTTTCTCGATGATCTTCGCGTCTACATTCGTCACGATCGGAAACTTCAAATCCTTGAACTCCACCCGGTCGAGATCCATGGCCAGCCTATCCTCCGCGCCCTTCATCAGCGCCGAATGAAAGGGGGCGCTGACGGGCAGCATGACCGAGCGGGGCGGCTTGGCCATCTTCAGGGCTTCTTCCACGGCCTGCTTATGGCCGGCGATGACGAGCTGTTCCTGGCTGTTCCAGTTGGCGATTTGGACCACGCCGCTCTGGACCCGGGACACGGCTTGGCTCAGGTCTTCATAGCTCATTCCGAGGACGGCGGCCATCGCCCCCTGCCCGACGGGTACGGCTTCCTGCATATATCTTCCCCTGTTATGGACGAGCCTGAGAGCGTCTTCAAACCGAAGAGAGCCAGCCGACACCAGCGCCGAATACTCCCCCAGACTATGGCCGGCGGCTATCGCCGGTTCCCTCCCAAAAAGCGAATAGGCGATTGCGCTGACCACGAGAAGGGCCGGCTGGGTGTTCTGGGTCAGGCGCAGCTCTTCGTCCGGGCCTTCAAAACACAGCCGGGAAATCCGGTAGCCGAGGATCTCGTCGGCGCAGCCGAACAACTCCCGGGCTAAGGAATAATGCTCGTAAAAGCTTTTTCCCATGCCGACGGCCTGGGATCCCTGTCCGGGAAATAAAAAAGCGAGGCGGCTCATAAGCTCTCCTTATATTTTTTCAGGCAATCCATCCGGATCTCGATCTCGGCCTGCTTCCGGAGGTTTTTGATCCAGAGGGCGACCTGCGCTTCGGCCTTGACCCTTTTGATCTCCGATTCGATCGTGTCCAGCATGGCGATCATCGGCCGCGGTTCCAGGCCGAGCTTTTTTTGGGCCGGAACATAGGTCTCCGCGTAGTACGCCTCGATCTCCTTCAAACTGACGCTTGAGCTCTGGGCAAACCGTTCGGCAATGATGGTTTCGCACAATATTTTTTCTTCGAGATAGGGCTTGAGATCCTCGAGCGTCAGGCCCAAGGCGCCGAGCTCGGCCCGGGCTTTTTCGGGCCCCAGGCGGCCGATGAGGCCCTCCAGTGAGTTTTCCACTT
>JAPKZH010000054.1 GCA_026393905.1 Candidatus Aminicenantota bacterium | reverse complement strand
CAATATTGGAATATAAAAAAGCGCCAGCTGGTGAGCTTAGAAGTGGAAATATCGAACATAAAGATTTAGCAAACGAAAAGACGCTATCAGGGGTGTTTTCGGAAAATGTAGATTATGTAATTGAAGAAATTAAAAGAATTCTCGACCCCGTTAAATCTTATGTCAGAGAATATTTCTCAAATGAAAATATTAGAGCAAATTATTTTTTACAAAGACTAATTTTGTTTCTCACGATTGTTATTTGCTTTTTAACGATTTTTCAATATGGCGATAAAATTTGGAAATTTGTTAAAGCCATTATTTGTGCCGTTTTCAAGAAAGGCTAACATACAACGTTAGCTTTTTATAAAGCCGTTTTTTCGGCTTGTGGTCTCCTCTTTCGCACCGCGCCAGGATCGTTTGATCAATTAGGTTTTAATTAACATAGCCTTTTATGTCTTTCCGATAAAGCTGCTCCCCGCATAATCGACATCTGAAGAAGAAAAATAAATGTTCTTTTCCGATGGGCTCGCCGGTTTCGGGCGATTTTTGCTGGACAATAGCGAATCCAGTTTCCTGGATGACGTTTGTACTCGCGCAGTATTCGCACCTGATTATTTTCAGGCTCATAAATAGCCTCTCTATTATATCTGATGTTAAGATACGAAAAGCGACTTCAATTTATTAAGAAGTCTTTTTGTGGGCTGGTGCTCTCCTCTTTCCCACCCTGCAAGAGTTGATTGGTTGACTCCTAATTGTCCGGTTAGCTTCTTCTGCGACACCCCATGAACCCGCCTGTAAGCCCGAATCTTTTCTCCCAGATTCTCTGTCTTTTTCTCGAACGGATCGCTTCCCAGGAACTCGATAATCTTCGGAATCTGGGCTAAAGAGGGCCTTACTCGGTTCTTCTCCCAAAGATATATCGTTGTATCGTCAACATGAAACCTGAGGGAAAGTTGGCGCTTGGTGAGCTTCAAATCCAGCCTTCGGGCTTTGATGTGATCGCCCCACGTCTTACAAATATCAGGGTAGTTCTCCCTGTGGACTGGTTTTCTTGCCTTTAACATCAAATGGCAACTTGGCAACGCAACCCTGTGAGGATGTGTTCCGGGGCTTGGCCCGTGAGCAGGCGGATTGCACGGAGGCCCAGAGAAACAAGTATTACTCAAAGATCTCCGGCCCGCTGCTCGACCGGATTGATATTCAAGTCGAAGTGCCGGAGGTTAAATTCAGGGATATTGTTTCGAGGGTGGAGAGCGAAAGCTCGGAGGTGATCAAAGAGAGGGTCTGCCGGGCGCGGCGGATTCAACTTGAAAGGTTCCGCGGGACTAGGATTTATGCCAACGCCCAGATGGGACCGAAGGAAGTGAAGGCCTTTTGCCGTATCGACCAAGAAGGGGAGAAGCTGCTGGAGATGGCCGTGACGCGGCTGGGCTTCAGCGCCAGGGCTTATGATCGCTCGCTTAAAGTCGCGAGGACAATTGCGGATTTGGCCGACGAGGAAAACATCAGCCCGGCCCACCTCGCCGAGGCCATCCAGTACCGGGTGATGGACAGGTATTATTGATCCGCCTTGCCCTTTGATCGGCACTTCTGATAAAATAAAAAGCCAAATTTTGGGGAGAAATATGGACAGAAGAAAATTCTTTCATCTTTCTTTCGGGAGTGTAATCGGGCTCTCCGGTTTGAGACATTTCCAAGCCCACGGCCGAGCCGCTCGGTCTTTCACACCTCTGAGCACGCAGGAGGAAAACGATG
The DNA here is from genome assembly GCA_026393905.1 of Candidatus Aminicenantota bacterium. Classification (GTDB taxonomy): domain Bacteria; phylum Acidobacteriota; class Aminicenantia; order Aminicenantales; family UBA4085; genus JAPKZH01. The sequence continues at coordinate 7,761 of JAPKZH010000054.1, read as the reverse complement.
TGCGTCGGCTGGCCTCGAGCCTCAATCCTCTCTTTGAGCTTCATCCGGGTTCCTAGGGGACCGGCGGGTGTGAATGAAAGTCCTGCTCATCCAGCCCCCGCTCGAGGATTTCTATACGACGGCGATCCGCCTCTATCCGCTCGGCCTGCTTTACGCGGCCGCCGTCCTTGAGAAGGCAGGCTGCACGGTCGCAATCCAGGATTGCCTGTCGCCCCTCCGAAAACGCCGGATTCCAATTCCTGAGGAGTTTGCCTATCTCGAGCCGTTTATGGGATATCCCTGCTTTTTTAAAGGCTATTACAGGTTTGGCAGGGATACGGACGGGATTGTCCGGATGGTCAAAGATCGGGAGCCCGACATCATCGGCGTTTCCTCCCAATTCACAGCCTATTATCAGAGCGTGGAAGAGTTGGTGAAGCTCGTCAAGCGGAACTCCCGATCCCCGGTTTTTATCGGTGGGAACCATGCCACGGCTTTTCCGGAGGAGATCAGGCAAAGAACGCCCGAGATTGATGATGTCCTCATCGGGCCGGCGGAAGAATGCCTGCCCGAATATCTTGAAGGGCGCGGCCTTTCTGTGCCGCAAGAGAAGCCGAATTGGACCCGGCTTCGGCCTGCCCATCATCTTTTAAAGCCGAATGATTACAAGATCGGCAGGTGGAATTATGTCTCCCTGACAGCCAGCCGAGGGTGTCCGTTTCGTTGCGATTTTTGCAGTGTCCACCGGATGTTCGGCCGGAGCATCAGCTACAGGCCCGTGGAGAGTATCCTCGAGGAAATGCGCTGGAATTATCTGGAGAAAAACGTGCGCATCTTCAATTTTGAAGACGATAATCTCTCCTATGACCGGGAGTGGTTTTTAGAGTTCTTACGGGGCGTCGAAGATGACTCCCTTCTTCAGGATGTAGAGCTCACGGCCATGAACGGACTTTGCTCGAGCACGCTCGACGAATCCCTGTTGCCCTCCATGGTCCAGGCCGGTTTCAGGCGGCTTAATCTGTCTTTTGTCACTCAGAGCCGGGATCTGAAATCCGAGTACCACCGCCCTTTGGAGGGCAAGGGCTTCGAGAGTCTCATCCGGGCCGCCCAAAAGCTGGGATTGTTTGTCACCGTCTATGTCATAATCGGCCTGCCCGGCCAGACCTTCGAAGAGGCCAGAGACAGCATCGACTATCTGTGCGGCCTGGGCGTCTTGGTCGGTCCCTCGGTCTTTTACATCCCTCCGGCGAGCCCGCTCTATGAGCGGCTCTCTCTGCCGCCGTCCGTCAAAGACAACTGGAATCTTTACCGCTCGTCGGCCTTTGCCGTGGAAACCGATCAAATCTCCCGCGGGCAGCTGGTCGAGCTCTTCGTCTACGCCAGAAGAAAAAACCTGGAAAATAAAAATAAAATAGGGTAATCTCATGGGCATGGAAACGCAAGAAAGACATCTTCCTCGGGTTCTCGGTCTTTGGGATATCGTCAGCATCGTCATCGGCGGCGTCATCGGTTCGGGCATTTTTCTTGTCCCGAAGGACATGGCCGCGGCCGTTCAAGTTCCCCTGCTAATACTGGCCGTATGGGCGGTCGGCGGCATGTTGAGCTTTTTCGGCGCGCTGTCCTTTGGGGAGTTGGGAGCGGCCATGCCGGAGGCGGGAGGAGCCTACGTCTTCCTCCGCGAGTCGTATGGGTCGATGATCTCTTTCCTGTTCGGCTGGACGCTTTTTCTGGTGATCGACACCGGGGCCATCGCCACCCTGACGGTGGCCTTTTCTTCGAAATACCTGACTCATTTTTTCCCCATCTCTCCGCTCGGCCAAAAGATGATCAGCGTCGCCTTTCTCTTGTTCTTGATGATCGTGAATTATGTCGGCGTCCGGTGGGGGGCGAACCTGCAGAATCTCCTGACGATCATCAAGTTCGGCGCCTTGGTCGGCATCTGCGGCGTGATCTTTATTCTGGCTAAAGGTAATGCTTCGAACTTCGTCAATCCCTCGCCCAAAACATTTTCCGGGAACCTTCTAGGCAGTTTCGGCATAGCCCTCGTCGCGTCCCTGTGGGCTTATAAGGGTTGGGAATCATCCACCTACAGCGCGGGGGAGACCAAGAACCCGCAGCGGAACCTTCCCCTGGGACTTTTCATCGGGACCGCCGCCTGCATCGCCATCTACATACTGGCCCAGTTGGCCTATCTGTATGTCCTGCCGGCCGGCGAAATCGCCAAATCCGACCGCATCGCCGCGGACGCCATGAATCTGGTCGTCGGCCCGATCGGGGCGTCGATCATTTCGTTCATCATCCTCTTCTCGATCATGGGCGCGACGAACCAGAATTTCCTCTGCTCGCCGCGCGTTTATTACGCCATGGCCAAGGACGGGATCTTTTTCAAAGGGCTGACGGCCATCCACCCGAAATTCCTGACGCCCCATGTTTCGATCATCGCCATGGGTGTTTGGAGCATGATCCTCATTCTCTTTTTCGGCACGTTCGAGCGGCTCTTCACCTATGTCATTTTCGGCCAGTGGATCTTTTTCGGCCTGACCGTGGCCGCCGTCATCATCCTCAGGAAAAAGAAGCCCGGCATGCCGCGACCGTATAAAACCTGGGGCTATCCCATCACTCCGATTGTCTTTATTGTGGCGGCCCTCTACATCTCGATCAACTCGCTCATCACCCAGTTCTGGAACGCCGTCTCCGGACTCGTCATCATTTTATTGGGATTGTCGCCCTTTGCTTTTTGGAGAATCAAGAAGGCGAAAAAGATTCTGGCCATGGATTGGGTCGTTTTTATCGTCGGATTGCTTGTCTGGGATACGGCGGCGTTATTCTTATTGGAAAAAATAGTGTCGGAGATGTGGCTTGTCATCTCAGTCGGGGGATTGGTCTTGATCAACGGCGTGATCATTGCCCTCGTATCCAGGCTTCCTAAAAAGGAAATAACGGCACATTGACATTATAACGTTTTAACGTTATATTAGCGGCGAGAGGTTCATGATGAAAAATCAGCTCAAGAGGTCTACCGTCTATTTAGACGCGGAGCTGCATCGGGCTTTGAAGATCAAAGCCGCAGAAACAGAATATTCCGTATCGGAGCTTGTCAATGAAGCCGTCAGAAATGCCCTGGCGGAAGACGCCATCGATCTCGCGGCGATTGAAGAGCGGAAGAATGAGCCCCGGCTTGCTTTTGAAGATGTCCTGAAAAAGCTGAAAAAAGATGGGCGCATATAAGGTGCTCATGGCCAAGTCCGCGCTCAAAGAGCTTTACGAAATACCCAAGAAGAATCTTGAGCGAATACTCCTGAGGATCGGGCAGCTTTCCCAAAATCCCCGCGGCCGAGGTTCGGAAAAGCTCTCTTCCCGCCGGGAGAGTTATCGCCTTCGCCAAGGAGATTATCGGATCGTCTATTCCGTCAACGATAAGGACCGCATCGTTGATATCTCCAAAATCGGGCATCGAAAAGAAATTTATAAGAGCCGGGTTCATGAAGCATAAAGGAAACCTGGATAGAGAAAAAGGCAATATCTCTGGATTGAAGCTATTACTTATTTAAAAAAATAGATAGGGGTGCGATTCAAGGAATGCCAGGCCATGAAAAAGCGGTTGTTTGCCTCCAGCCGAACTTCTTTTCATCCGGCCGGAAAAACATTCACGGCCGAAGGATTCTGATGGCCATGAGTAAAACATGCTTTTGGGCTGTGTTGATGTTGGGCTTATCGGCCGGGATTCTTGGGCAACCAAGAACGACCTCCAATCACGGAAATCTCCGCGACAACCCATCCCATGAAGCTCGGAGATTCTCGCTTCAAAAGCGTCCGCTTTTGCCCTTCGTTCAGACTGTCATGAGGCCAGTCGGAGGTGTCAAAGTGCCTCCAAGGATCAAGGATGCCGATCCCGTCTATCCCAAAACGGCCCTTGAGTCGCGGGTTCGGGGTGTCGTTATGCTGGCCGCCGTCGTGGCTGAATCTGGAAGCGTCTCCAATGTCATCCTGCTGAGGCCAAGCCCGGTTTTTGCCGAGTCGGCGATTATTGCGGTCAGACAATGGCAATTCGAACCGACCTTGGCCGAAGGCAAGCCGATCATAGTGACCACAGATATCACCCTCTATTTCGATTTGAAGGAAGAACCCATGGACGGATTCGGAGGCGTCGTCCTCAGTCCGGAAGAGGAAGAAGAGCTTTCCAAGCTACCGCCGATCCGCCTTGGATTCGGCCCACCGCGGCCCAAATTGCTCAGGAGTGTTCCCCCGGTTTATCCGGATAGGGCGAGACGAGCCGAAATTCAAGGTGTGGTGTTGCTCGAAGTGGAAACGGATCTTCGGGGAAGGATAAAAAACATAATCGTGGCAAAGTCGGTTTCTGAGCTTGATGAAGGCGCGATCCAGGCAGCGCGACAGCTGATTTATGAACCGTTCCTCTATAATGGCAAGCCGCGCAAGGCTATTTTTAGGTTCACCACCACCTTTTTCATGAATAGGTAGAGAAGATGAATCGTCCCCTAAAAAAAGTGATGACATTTGCCGCGGCGGCAGGTCTTTTATTAATAGTCGTTGCCGATACATTAACCAGGGCTTCCGCTTTAGAGGTTCGTCCGATCCAAATCACGATTGTCTACGATGATTATCCTTTTCAAGCCGGGTTGAAAACGGGTCACGGTTTTTCTTGCCTCGTCCGCGGGATAGAGAAGACGATCCTCTTTGACACGGGCGATGAGAACGGGGAGATCTTGCTCCAGAATCTTCATGCCCTTAAGGTGAATCCCAAGGACTTCGATCTCGTGGTCATTTCTCACGAGCATTATGACCACGTCGGAGGCCTGGCCGCGTTCTTGCGCGAGAACAATAAAGTCACCGTGTTTCTTCCCGCGTCCTGCAATCCGGATATCGTAAAAAGCGTTGCCGATGCGGGAGCAAAATGTATTCTGGTGAAAGACTCGCTTGAAATCTGTAAAAATGTCTTCCTGACAGGCCAGGTTTTATTTGAACAGGCCTTGATTCTGAACACAGATAAAGGGCTGGCCGTGATCACAGGCTGCGCCCATCCGGGGATTGTGAATATGCTTTATCGAGCGAAAGAAATTCTCCCCAATAATATCGACCTTGTCCTGGGCGGATTTCATTTGAGAGATAAGCCGGAGGATACTGTCAAGAAAATCATCGGAAATTTTCGTGAACTTGGAGTATTAAGAGTCGGCGCGACCCACTGCACGGGCGACCGGGCGATCCAACAGTTCAAGGTCGCTTATGGAGAGAATTATGTTCTACTGGGAGTGGGAAAAGTCCTACAAATATTGTAATTAAGGAGAGGGCTAAGGGGAGGCGCTCGATGAAAAGATTTTTTATGGTGTTTGTGCTCGCATGTCTGGTCATTGTCTCGATATCTCAGATGGCCCGGGCCCAAAATGAGATCAAAATCTGGAAAGATTTTGTGAATACGCTGATGAATAACAAAATGACTCTGGAACGAATTCGGCCAAGGGCCGCCTCTAAAGAGACGCTCATGGGCTGGCTAAACGCGATTAAAGAAAAAGCGTCGCTGAAAGAACTGGCCGTGGAGCCGAAATTCTATCATGTTGAAGACTTGGTCCATTTCATCCTGCCTTTGACATACGAGGGCGATAAGGTCGATTATTGTTTTACCTTCCTCATGGAAGGAAACAACTGGTATTTTCACGGCTTGGAAGCGATATTCGTCAGGCTTGATAAAATTGCTTCTCTTCCTACGTCCAAATTCCCTGATATCCCTGAAAACCAAAAAGCCGTTCACCGCGAGGAAATTCGAACGGCTGATCTGGTTCAGCTATTCAACTATTTCGTAAAAGAAAAAGGCCTGGATTTCGCTCTAAACTTTCTCAAAGACGGGCAGGGCTATTATTTGGCTGCAAAAGTCAGGGTTCCTTTTCTGCCCCCTGCGAGAGCTTTCATTCTTTATCTTTGCTGGGATCAAGCCAACCTGGCGGGGAACAATGTGACTCTTGAGAAATTGACCGACAATGAGGCCGTCGTTCGAATGGAAACGATTTATTTCATGCTTTATAAGGCGACTTCGCATTTGAAAGACCAAATTTCTTTTGAGAATTATCGCCAGATCTTTGAATCCATCTGGCAGGACCGGGCTGAAAAGGCGGGCTGGAAGCTCAAAATTGAATATCAGGGAGAGTACCCAGGAGCGATTTGTATTTTTCATTTTACAAAATAGAAGCGCCTTGATCAGGGCTCTCAGCAGAATTTTTCCGCCAAATCAAACTCGACCATTAATCCAAGGCAAAGAAACCCCCTTGCGGGGGTTTTGGAGGGAAATGGGAAAAAGGGAGGGTGGGCTTATGCCGTATCGATCAGGCGCCCGTCCTTGACGACGAGCCTGCCGTTTTTGATGACATGCTTGATGGGATTGATCCCCAAATGATAGACCAGGAAGAGATAGCTGGGGATCTCGCACAGAACGAGATCCATCTTCTTCCCGACCTCTAAAGTCCCGACCTCGTCTTGCAGCCCCAAGGCATAGGCCGGATTGGCCGTCACGGCGTTGAGGGCCTCTTCGATGGTCATTTTCAGCGTGAAAACGCCGAGCTGCAGGACAAACAACATCGATTCCATCATCGAACTGCCCGGGTTGAAATCCGAGGCGAGGGCGACGACGGCGCCCTCGTCGATCAGCCTACGGGCCGGGGCCTTTTTCTCCTGCATCAGAAAAAAGGACACTCCCGGCAGAAGCGTGGCGACTGTAGTACTCCGGGCGAGCGCCTGGATTCCCGCTTCCGTGATCGCGATCAAATGGTCGGCCGAGGCCGCCCCAAACTTGGCCGCTAGCTCCGCTCCGCCCAAGGCGGCGAATTCATCGGCATGGATTTTGAGGCGAAAGCCGGCCGCCTGGGCCGCCTGTACCAGCCTTTCTGTCTCCTCCACAGAGAACACGCCCTTCTCACAAAATACATCGAAGAATCGGGCAAGGTCTTTCTTGCGGACTTCGGGGATGATCTTGTGAATAAGAAGGTCAATGTAATCCTCCTTGCGGGAGCGGTATTCTTCGGGGACTTCATGAGCCCCCATAAACGTCGGGACGAGGTCCACGGGATGGGACTGGCCTACCTCCCGGATGACCTCGAGCTGTTTGAGCTCATCCTCCAAGTTCAGGCCGTATCCGCTCTTGGCCTCGGCGGTCGTCGTGCCAAGCTGGAGCATTTGGTCAAGCCTTTTGAGGCAAAGGGCTTTCAGCTCGTTCTTGGAAATCTGCCGGGTCGCTCGGACCGTTGTCCGGATGCCCATTCCGGCTTCCGCCAATTGCTGGTAGGTATAGCCTTTGATCCTGAGCGCGAATTCTTCTTCCCGGCTTCCAGCAAAAGGGAGGTGGGTATGAGAATCGATAAATCCCGGCAGGCCGACGAGATCACTGCCATCGATCCGAGTTCCTTCCCTTGAGAGCTTAACTTCGGCCTTGGCGCCTTCTTCCGGACCGATATAGACGATCCGGCCCTGGTGGGAAGCTATCCAGGCGTTCTCGATCACGCCGACGTCCCGTAGCTCAGCTTTTCTTTTCGGGATGCCGCCTCCGCAGGTCAACAGCTGGCGGCAGCCGGCGATGATGAGATCGGCCTGTTTCATGAAGGATATTTTCTAAGCTGGGAGTGCTTGTTCCTGATGAAAGACGGCGTATCCAGATCATCCCACTGCCTCTCTCCCCAATTCGGCTGCGTCCAGGAAGGCCGCAGCGTGCTTGCCTCGTTGCCTTTGGGTTCGAAGATCATGGGAGGCGTTTCCCGTTCGATCGGGAAGGGGGGAGGGGTT
>JAPKZH010000496.1 GCA_026393905.1 Candidatus Aminicenantota bacterium | reverse complement strand
GGCCGATTTTTCGTCTTTTCTCTTGAGGCCGGCCAAAGCATAGCTGGAGACGGACAGGACTTCCAAGCCCAAAAAGATGACCAGGAAATTGACCGTAGAGACCATGATCATCATGCCCGAAAGGGCCAGGAGGAGAAGAGCATAGAATTCGCCAAAGTTGGCATTCTGGAGAGAGATGTACTTCATGCCGGTCAACATGACAAAGGCCGTCGCGATCAGAAAGAGGAAGGTCAGCAAAAGGGCCAGCTGATCGAGGTGGAGGACCCCATCAAAATATGAATAATTCGCATTCCAGGACCGGACGCAAAAAACGGTGCAGACAATAAGAAACGTAAGGGAGATATACCCTAGATAATTCTTATTTTCCTTTTGGATGAAAGCTTCTAGAATGAGGACCACGAGGGCTGCCAAAACGATGGTGAGCAGCGGTGCCAGAGCCAAGAAGCTGTTCATCGGGGCTTTGTTTCCTTCGCCTTGACGGGTTTATCCGCCGGGCTCTTGGGCTGGAGGACAAAAACCTTTTCTTTGCTCTTGATCCGGTTGATGTATTGCGTCACAGAGGCATCCATTTTTCTTAAAAATGTCTGGGGGTAAATGCCCATCCAGAACATCATGACCACGATCGGCACAAGATAGCCGATCTCCCGCTTGTTAATGTCTCGATAAGAGAGGATCTTTTCGTTGGTGATCGGTCCCTGCATGACCCTCTGAAACATCCAGAGGAGATACGCCGCGGCCAGGATGACCGTGGAGATGGCGAGAATGGCGAACAGACGGCTTGAAGAGAAAATGCCGAAGAAGCAGAGGATCTCTCCGATGAATCCGTTCAGCCCCGGAAGGCCTACGGACGAAAGCATGGCGATCAGGAAAAACGCCGAAAAGACGGGCATCTGCTTGCTCACTCCGCCGAAATCCTTGATCAGCCTGGTGTGGGCGCGCTCATACAATATGCCGACGATTAAGAACAGCATACCCGTGCTCAGGCCGTGGTTGAGCATCTGATAGATCGCACCCTCGGTCGCTTCGAGGTTCAGGGAAAAGACGGCCAGCATGACCAACCCCATATGGCTGACGCTCGAATAGGCCACCAGGGACTTAATGTCTTTTTGGATGAGGGCCATGAGCCCGCCGTAGATGATCCCGATGAGGCTGAGGATCACGAGCACCGGGAGAAATTTTGTCACGGCATCGGGGAAGAGCGGGATGGCAAACCTCAGGAAGCCGTAGGCGCCCATTTTCAGGAGCACGGCGGCCAGGATGACCGACCCGGCCGTGGGCGCTTCGACATGGGCGTCTGGAAGCCAGGTATGGAACGGAAACATCGGGACCTTGATGGCAAACGCCAGGCTAAAGGCCAAAAACAACCATATCTGAAGTCCCGGGTTAAGCCCCATTTGGTAATAATCGAAAAGGTCCAGGGAATACGTCCCCGTGGCCTTGAAATACGTGGAATAAAGAACAAAAATGGCGACCAGCATCAGGAGGCTTCCGAGCATGGTGAACAGGACGAATTTGAACGTGGCGTAGATGCGGCGCTTGCCGCCCCAGACGCCGATGAGAAAATACATCGGGATGAGCATGGCTTCCCAGAAGACATAGAACAGGAAGAGGTTGAGGGCTAGGAAGACGCCGATGATGCCGGTCTCCAAAACGAGCATGAAGATCAGATATTCCTTGATCCTCTCTTGGATATAGGACCACGAGGAAAGCAGGGCGATGGGCATGAGAAACGTCGTCAGCAAGACGAGGAATAGGCTGATACCGTCGATGCCCAGATGATAGTTGATGCCGTAGCCCAGCCAGGCGCCCTTTTCGACGAACTGCGGGTCGGCGGTCTTGGCGTCAAAATTGAAGTAGAGGAGAAGGGAAACGGCAAAGGTGATGAAGGCTACGGCCAGGGATATTGTATAGAGCGCGCCCTTTTTATCTTTGGGGATGAACATGAGCAGGATGGCCCCCAGGAGCGGCAAGAACGTGACAAAGCTCAATATTGGAAAGCTCATTGTTAAAACAACAAAATCCCCACAATAATGACTGCGCCCAGAAGAAAGACAAGGACATAATCCTTGACATATCCCGTCTGTAGGGCGCTTAGCGCACGCCCGAAAAAGCCCGTGGCCGAAGCGGACCCGTTAAGGGCGCCGTCGATGACGGCCAAATCGAAATTCTCATAGATGATTTCCGAGCCCTTGATGAGTGGGTTGACGATAACGGCGTTGTAGGCTTCGTCCACGTAATATTTGTTATAGAGAAGCTTATAGACACCCGGGATGCGGCGGACGATGCTGTGAGGAATGCCCGGCCTCTTGAGATAAAACACGTAAGCGATATAAATTCCCAGCAGGGCCACGACGACCGAAATCAAAATCAGGGTCCATTCCATGCCCATGCTCAAGTGCCCCTCGGAGGCGGGTGGGATGACCGGCTCCAGGAAATTCTGAAAAATGTTTACTTTTTTCCCGAGGACAACCGGAAGCCCGATATAGCCGGCTACGATCGAGAAGAATGCCAAAATGGCCAGGGGAATCGTCATGACCTTCGGCGATTCATGGAGATGTTTTTTCGCTTCAGGCTCCAGCCGTTCCTTGCCGTGGAACGTGAGAAAGATCAACCGGAACATGTAAAAGGCCGTAAGAATGGCCCCCATGAGCCCGAGCGCCCAGACGAAATATTGGCCTTGAGCGTAAGCCTGAGTCAGGATGGCGTCCTTGGAGAAGAAGCCGCTCAGGAAGGGAACGCCGGCAATGGCAATCGCTCCGATAAGAAAAGTGGGATAAGTCCAAGGCAGGTATTTCCGCAAGCCTCCCATTTTGCGCATGTCGAGTTCTCCGGACAGGGCGTGCATGACGCTGCCCGCGGCGAGGAACAGGAGGCTTTTGAAGAAAGCATGGGTGTAGAGATGGAAGATTCCGGCGGCATAGGCGCCGACGCCGCAGCCAATGAACATATAGCCCAGTTGGGAGATGGTCGAGTAAGCGAGGACTCTTTTGATATCGTTTTGAGTCAGGGCCATCGTCGCCGCGAAGATGGCAGTCAGGGCGCCCACCAACGCTACAATGTTGCCCGCCGTCCCGGAAAAAGTGAAGAGCAGGTTCATCCGGGCGACCATGTAAACGCCGGCGGTGACCATCGTCGCCGCGTGGATCAGGGCGCTGACAGGCGTGGGGCCTTCCATGGCGTCCGGAAGCCATATGTAAAGCGGCAGCTGGGCCGATTTTCCGGTGGCGCCGATGAACAGGAGGATGGCGATCAGGGTTGCCCCACCTCGCGCTATCAGGCCCCCTAAAACGGCCTGATTGACGGCCGTGAATTCCGAGCTTCCGACAGCCAGAAAGATGAACAGGATGCCCAGGATAAATCCGGCGTCGCCGATGCGGTTCACGATAAACGCTTTTTTCCCGGCATTGGCGGCCGAGTGTTTCTCGAACCAAAATCCGATCAAAAGATAGGAGCACAAACCGACGCCTTCCCATCCCACGAACATCAGGATCATATTGGAGGCTAGGACGAGGATCAGCATGGCAAAGGTGAAGAGGTTGAGGTAGGTGAAATAGCGGGTGTAGCTTTTATCGTGGGCCATGTAGCCCACGGAATAGACATGGATCAGGAAGCCGACGCCCGTCACAACCAGGGCCATGACGGCCGAAAGCGGATCGAACTGGAAGGAAAGGTTGGCGCTGAATGAGCCGGCGCTGATCCAGGTAAAAAGATTTTTGACGATCGGATAGCTTTCCGGCGGCGTCTTCAGCAGGCTGAAAAATGAGATCAAGGCGATGATAAAGGAGATGAAGACGGACAGACAGGCCTGCCAGGAAACCACCTTTTTGGGGAGCTTTCTTCCGAAGAGGACAAGGATTAGGGTGCTCAGCGCGGGAACGAACGGGATCAACCAGAAAATGTCCTTCATGCTATCCTTTCATGGAGCTTATCTCTTCGGTTTTTATGGATTTCTTCTGCCTGAAGATGAGAAGGATGATGGCCAGGCCGATGGCCGCTTCGGCTGCAGCGACCGTGATGATGAAAAAGACGATGACTTGGGCGTCCACAAAATGATGGGATTTAGCCAGGGCGATGAAGGCCAGGTTGGCGGCGTTGAGCATGATCTCGACGGCCATGAACTGGGTGATCAGGTCACGCTTGATGAAGAAGGCGATGATTCCCAGGACGAAGAGAATGATGCTGAGGAAGAAGAAATAGCTGGCCGGGATCATTCCTTTTCCTTCTTTTTGACGAGGACGATGGCGCCGACCAAGGCGGCGATGATGAGAACGGAAGTGATTTCAAAAGGATAGAGATATTTTGTGAACAAGAGTTGGCCGATTTCCTTGGGGCTGACGCTTCCCTCCGGGCTTTGGCCAAGGGATGCCCCTTTTGAGGCGAGGACAAGCTCCAGGAGAAGGACCAAGGCCAGAACGACGGAGAAAGCGATGGTCCATTTTTTCTTCTCCGACGAGAGGCCTTCGCGAAGGTTGATCATCATGATGACAAAGATGAACAGGACCATGATCGCGCCGGCATAGATGATGATTTGGACGACAGCCATGAACGGGGCGCCTATCAGGCCGAACAGGCCGCCCAGGCAGGTGAAGGCGAGGACCAAAAAAAGGGCGCTGTAGGCCTGGTTCTTGGAGAGGATCATACCCAGGACGGCGCCGACACAAACGCTGGATAAAAGGAAGAAAAGGAAAATGGCCATTTTTCAGGTTTCTCATTATATTTTTTGTCTTCCGGCAATGTCAAGGAAAAGGAGGCTGCGAGGAAGCATCCAAATATGTGATTTCAAAGAGGTGCCGGAATCGCCCCGAGGCCCCCTCAGTGAATTGTTTTTGACAAAACGGTTTTTTTTGATATAATGGCTATCGAAAACTGCGGGGTAGAGCAGCCTGGTAGCTCGTCGGGCTCATAACCCGGAGGTCGTTGGTTCAAATCCAACCCCCGCTATTCCCTTTTTCCTCAAGAAATTCCTGGAAAAGATAAAATATTTGTCTCTTTCTTTATAGGCTTCCTTAGCTGGATTCGGCTCCCTTAGGCATTTTTTAGTGACAATTTAGTGACAAAATTTTGGAGAGGTCTATTTATTGTCCCCAAATTGTCCCCACGGCGGGCAAGCAGGAAGAGGTCCGCTGTCTCGAGCTCAACT
>JAPKZH010000297.1 GCA_026393905.1 Candidatus Aminicenantota bacterium | reverse complement strand
ACGGTCAACGCCGTCGGGTCGATCGATGCCTTCGAGAAAGTCCAAGTCACAGCCCGTGTCTCGGGGGTCGTCGACCGGGTCCTTTTTGCCGAAGGAAACACGGTGGCCGTCGATCAAGTACTCGTCGAAATCGAGCCGGAGCGCTACCGGCTGGCGGTCGAAGCCGCCCAGGCGTCCTACGAAAAGGCCCTGGCCTCAAAGGCGGATGCCGAGGCCGGGTTGAAGCGGCGGGAGACGGTCATCAACCAGACGCCGGGCCTGATCCCGGGCGAAGAGCTTGAGACTTGGAGGACCAAGGTCCTGCTGGCGATGTCGGACGTCGCCCTAACCCTGGCCGCCCTCAATCAGGCTAAGCTCAACCTTCATGATGCCTATGTCAGAGCTCCTTTTTCCGGGATCCTCCAAACACGGACCGTACAGACAGGCCAGTATGTCCAGGTCGGAACCGTTATGGCCACCCTTGTCCGCCGGGATCCTCTGCTTCTCCGTTTCAGGGTCCCCGAGCGCGACGCCAGTCAGCTCCGGCCGGGTATGCCGGCCAACTTCAAGATGCGCGACGATGCGCGAGAGTTCAGCTCGAAGATCGTCCATGTCGCCGACGCCGCCGATGAAGTCTCCCGGATGGTCCCCATCACGGCCGAAATCATAGACTCAAGGGACCCGGTCTTGCGGCCGGGAGCATTCGCCGAGATCACGATTCCGGTGAGTACAGCCCGGTCCTCGCCGGTGATCCCTCAGATCGCCATCCGCCCCAGCGAACGGGGATTTATCGCCTACGTTGTTGAAAATGACGCGGCCGTGGAGCGCGTCCTGACACTGGGCATGAGGACTGCAGACGGCCAAGCGGAAGTCCTGTCCGGGCTCAAGGCGGGCGAGATCCTGGTTATTCGCGGAGCCGAGGCCCTGCGGAACGGCGTTCCGGTCAAGTCCGGCCCGTCCCAGGCTCCCGGTGCCAAGCCTGCGGAGAAAAAGCCGAAGGGCCGCTGAAAGATGGATTCTTAGAGGAGTCCAATCATGAATCTTACGGAAGTATGCGTAAAAAAGCCCGTCCTTGCCTGGATGCTCATGGCCGCCACCATCGTCTTCGGGATTGTGGCCGCATCCCGGATCGGAATCAGCCAGTTCCCGGATGTCGATTTTCCCAACATCTCGGTTTCCGTGAGCTGGCCGGGCGCGGCGCCCGAAGTCGTCGAGAATGATATCGTCGAAGTCCTGGAAGAATCCTTGAGCCAGGTCGAAGGCGTCCGGAGCCTGACTTCGAACTCACGGATGGGGTCGGCGAACATCACAGTCGAAATGGAGCTGTCGAGGGACGTCGATGTCGCCATGCAGGATGTCCAGGCCAAGGTCTCCCAGGCCCAGCGGTCGCTGCCTAGGGATGTCGATCCTCCGACCATCTCCAAATCCAATCCGGAAGACCAGCCGATCATGATGATTTCCTTGGTCGGCCCGTTCCCCGCCCGCATCCTCAGCGATTATATCCAGTATAACCTGAAAGAAAAACTCCAGACCATTCCCGGGGTGGGCGAGATCTCGGTGATGGGCGTCCAGGACCGCAACGTCCGCGTCTGGCTGGACGCGACGAAGCTCGATGAAAAGGGCTTGACTGTCAGGGACGTCATCCAGGCCCTCCAGCGCGAGCACGTCGAGCTCCCCGCCGGCCGTTTGGAAACCAGGGGCAGGGAAGTCAATGTCCGCGTCCTGGGCGAGGCCATCGATATCGAAACCCTGAAACACATCGTCGTCCGCGAGGTCAGTGAAAGCCCCATCTATTTAAGCGACGTGTCGCTGGTCGAAGACGGCTTTGACGATGTCCGCCGGATGGCCCGGGTCAACGGCGTTCAAGCCCAGGGGATCAGCGTCAGAAAACAGCGCGGGGCCAACGCCGTGGCCGTGGCCAAGTCGGTCCGCAAAACCCTCGACGGCTTCCGCAAGACCATGCCCCAGGGCATGAGCATCAACGTTGTCTTCGACTCGACAAAATTCATCGAGGATTCGGTCAAGGAAATCCAGTTCGAACTCGTCCTCTCCGTCATCCTGACCGCCCTGATTTGCTGGATGTTCCTCGGCTCTTTTTCCAGCACCCTCAACGTCATCCTGGCCATACCGATGTCCCTGATGGGGACGATCGCCATCATTTATTTTTTGGGATTCACCTTCAATACCTTTACACTGCTCGGATTGGCCTTGGCCGTCGGCATCGTTGTCGACGACGCCATCATGGTCATGGAGAATATCTTCCGCCACCGCGAAGGAGGAAAAGGGCTCGTCAAGGCCGCCTTGGAGGGGACCAAGGAGATCGCCTTCGCCGCTTTGGCGGCGACGCTGGCAGTCGTGGCGATC
Organism: Candidatus Aminicenantota bacterium; assembly: GCA_026393905.1. GTDB lineage: Bacteria > Acidobacteriota > Aminicenantia > Aminicenantales > UBA4085 > JAPKZH01. The sequence continues at coordinate 30,921 of JAPKZH010000297.1, read as the reverse complement.
TTTGTCCCCGTCGTCTTTGTCAAGGGCATCATCGGACGGTTCTTCCTCCAATTCGGCATCACTCTTTGCCTGGCCGTTCTCCTGTCCTATGTCGAGGCCGTAACGTTGGCCCCGGCCCGCTGTTCCCAATTTTTGAAAACATCCCGCGAGGGCCGGAGCCGTCTCGGGCTTGTCGTCGACAATAGCTTTCGTTGGCTGGAAAGGACCTATTCCAAGGTCTTGGGCCGCAGCCTCCGGCGTCCCGGGCTGATCCTTGTCCTGGGCGCTCTTCTCTTCGTAGCCGCCTTGGCCGTCCTGCGCCTCATGCCGAGCGAATTCGTTCCTTCCCAGGACCTGAGCCGGATGTCGATCCGTATCCAAACCGCGGTCGGTTCGGGTCTCCTGGAAACGGACAAGCTGATGACAAAATGCGAAAGCATCGTTGCGGCGCGGCCCGAAGTCGAGCAGATGTTCACTTTTATCGGCGGCTTCGGAGGCGGGGTCAATTCGGGAAATATGAACGTCACCCTGGTCCCTCCCAGCAAGCGCATGAGCCAAGCCCAAATTTCGGCCGAGTTGCGCAGGAACCTGAACTCTATCCCGGGCGTACGGGCGGTCATCCAGGACCTATCCCAGCAGGGCTTTACGGCCCAGCGGGGATTCCCGGTCGAGTTTTCTGTCCGGGGCTCGAACTGGGACCAGCTTATTTCTCTGAGCCAAAACGTCATGGGCAAGCTAAGGGAAAGCGGCGTCGTCGTCGATTTGGACACGGACTACCAGTTGGGAATGCCGGAGCTCCGCGTAACGCCCGACCGGGCCGTGGCGGCCGATCTCGGCGTCTCGGTCGACGAAGTGGCGACGACCCTTAATGCTTTAATCGGAGGCGTGCGGGTAGGCAAATACAGTTCGGGAGGACGTCGGATCGATGTCCGCCTGAAACTTCTGGCAAGCCAGAGGTCCCGGCCGGAAGACATCGCCAGGCTGCGGGTGCGGACACGGTCCGGAGAGCTTGTCCCGCTGTCCTCGCTGGTGACCTACGAGGAGCTGCCCGCGCTCCAGGCCATCACCAGCCGCGACCGGGAACGGGCCATTACGGTCTACGCCAATGTCGCTCCCGGCCATGCCCAGGATGAAGCGATCAAGCTCGTCGAGAGCTTGGCCGGGGACCTGCCGGTCGGAAACCGCATCGTGCTCGGAGGGGCGAGCGTGGCCTTCCGCGAATCCATGAGCAGCTTGCTGTTCGCCCTGTTCCTGGGGATCGCCATCGCCTATATGATCCTGGCCTCCCAGTTCAATTCTTATAAAGACCCCATAACGATCATTACCATTCTTCCCCTGTCTATCGCCGGGGCCGCCTTTGCTCTCTTGATCACCGGCCAGAGCCTAAACATCTTCAGCATGATCGGGCTTCTGCTCCTGATGGGCATCGTCAAGAAGAATTCCATCATCCTGGTCGATTACGCCAACAATTTCAAGGCCCAGGGATTCGGGGCCAGGGAAGCGATGGAAAAAGCGGGGCCCATCCGGTTGAGGCCGATTCTGATGCCGGCGACGGCGACGATGATGGCGGCCATCCCGCCGGCCCTCGGGCTCGGGCCGGGGTCGGAGATCCGGATGCCCATGGCCATCGGCGTCATCGGCGGGCTGGTCCTGTCCACGGCCTTGAGCCTGGTCGTCGTCCCTTCCTTTTACGTTATCGCCGACAAGCTGTTCAAGAAAAAAACCCGGCCCGTGGATATCCCGCATCCTGCGGTTGCCGAACATCCCCAGCCGACTTTTGGCTCTTCAAGCTGAGCCAAGAATCTCGAGCGATAGGTTCTATCTATTCTTATCTTCCATTCTGCACGGGGCTTTCTATCGAGCTAATATCAACGTAATAATTAAAATGACATCCCCGTTCGGGCGGCCTAAGCGCCGCCCATACATTGTCACTTTATTTATTACGTTTGTATTAGTTGCCGCTTTGATTTTGCTTCGGAGCGACCCAACTGTATAATGCCGGGAGAACCAAGAGCGTCAATAATGTCGAGGTGAAGAGGCCGCCGACCACGACAACGGCCAGGGGACGCTGGACCTCAGACCCCGGCCCGGACGCGAACAGCATGGGGATCAGGCTGAAGATCGTAATCGAGGCGGTCATCAGGACGGGCCTGAGCCGGTGTTCGCACCCCTTGAGGACCGCCTCTTTGACGCTCAGCCCCTCCTCGCGGATCTGGTTGATGTAAGAAACGAGGACGACGCCGTTCAGCACGGCGATCCCGAACAGGGCGATGAAGCCGACCGAGGCCGGGACGGACAGGTAAAGGCCGGCCAAAAACAACGAGAGAACACCCCCGATCAAGGCGAAGGGCAGGTTCAGGATGACGAGGGCCGCCAGCCGTAGAGAGCTGAACGTTAAAAACAGCAGGAAAAAGATCAGCCCGACCGTCGCGGGGACGATGATCATCAGCCGCTTCATCGCCCGCTGCTGGTTTTCGAACTGGCCGCCCCAGGTGAGGAAATAGCCTGGCTGAAGTTTTACATTTTTCTGGATCCGGCTCTTGGCCTCGGCCACGAAGCCGCCCATGTCCCTTCCCGAGATGTTGCATTCGACGCCGATCCTCCGGAGGCCGGATTCCCGGCTGATCTGGACGGGCCCTTGCGACGAGTAGATGTCCGTCAGCTGGTTCAGGGGAATTTTCTGGCCCCGGGGCGAAACGACAAGGATGTTTCCGATGGCCTCCGGCGAATTCCTTTTTTCTTCCGGAAACCTCAGCACGACGTCGAAATATTTTTCCCCTTCGAAAAGCTGTGTGACGGACTTTCCGCCGACGGCCGTCTCGACCATGGACTGGACATCATCGACGTTGATCCCGAAGCGCGAGATCCTGGCCCGGTCGATCTTGATGGAAATATAGGGCTGACCGGCGATGCTCTCTACGACCAAGTCCCTGGTGCCGCGGATCTTCGCCAGGATCCCGGCGATCTCATCCGCTGTGCTCTTGAGCGTCTCCAGGTTTTCTCCGAAAAGCTTGATGATGAGCTGGGCCTTGGTTCCCGCCACAAGCTCATCGATCCGGCAGGCGATGGGCTGGCTGAACGAAAAAGCCATCCCGGGAATCGAGGAAACGGCCTGGCGCATCTTGTTCGTCAGCTCTTCCCGTGTTTTCGCATTTTTCCACTCGGAGCGCGGCTTGAGCATCCCGACGTAGCCGGTTTTTTCCACACCCCTGGCTTCAATGGCGATGCCGGTCTGGCCGGTTTTGCCGACGATCGTCTGGAGCTCCTCGAACTCCATGAGCTTCTGCTCGACCTTTTTGGACATCTCCAGCGATTCCTGGAGCGATATGCCGGGGAGGAATTGGATGTCCATATCGAAAGCCCCCTCGTCCATGATCGGCATAAACTCGGTCCCCAGCCTGGGGATGAGACAGAGCGACCCTGCCAGCAGGGCGGCCGCCATGAGGAGGACGGTCGTCTTGTGCCTCAGGCTCCAGCGCAGGACGGGGAGATAGAGGCTTTTTGCGCCCCGGACAAGGAGGCTGGTCTTTTCTTTCTTGGCTTTGAGGAAGAGGAGGCAAAAGACGGGGATGACCAGGATGGAGAGGATGAGCGATGCGAAAAGGGCAATGGCCACCGTGAAGGCCAGGGGCGAAAACATCTTGCCTTCGATGCCCTGGAGGGTCATGATCGGGATAAAGGTCAGGGCGATGATGAGTTCGCCGAAGATACTGGGCTTGCGGACCTCGAGCACGGATTTGAAGACCGTGGATAATTTCGTTGCCCCCGCCGGGATTTCCGAAAGGTGACGCTGGACGTTCTCCACCTGGATGATCGTGGCGTCGATGATCATGCCGATCGAGATGGCCAGCCCGCCCAGGGACATCAGGTTGGCCGAGAGCCCGGACTGCCGCATGATGATGAATGTGAAAAGCGCGGAAAGGGGAAGAGCCAGGATGACGATGAAGGCGCCCCGAAAGCTCCTCAGAAAAAGATAGAGGACAAAGACGACAAAGAGCGCGCCGATGATCAGAGCTTCGGTCACGGTGTGGACGCTGTTCCTGACGATATCCGACCTTTTGTAGTAGGGCTTGATCTTGATGCCGGCGGGCAGGATGCTGCCGGCGTTAATCTCATCGACCCGCTCTTCGACAAGCTTGACGACTTCCCGGCTGTTGCTGCCCCGGAGCATCATCACGACGCCGCCGACCGTTTCGCCGTAGCCGTCTTTGATCGACGCGCCCTGGCGAACGGCCTGCCCGACCTGGACTCCGGCGACGTCCCGGATGATGACGGGAACGCCATTCTCGGATCTCAAGACGATATTGCGGATGTCCTCCTCGGTCTGCAAAAGCCCGATGCCCCGGATCAAGTACTGTTGGGAGTAGCTCTGGAGGACGTTGCCGCCGACATTCACGTTGTTGCGCTTCAGAGCGTCCGCCACGTCGCCGAGGGAGACATCGAATTTCTGTAGTTGACCGGGATCGACGACGACTTGATATTGCTTGATGTATCCCCCGAACGAATTGACCTCGTTCACGTTGGGGATGGACTTGAGGATCGGGCTCAACACCCAGTCCTGGATCGTCCGGAGCTCGGTCAAATAGCGGATTTTTTCCTTTTCGTCCTGAGGCTCGAGACCTTCCAGGGTATACTGGTAAATTTCCCCCATGGCCGTGGCCACGGGTCCCATAGAAATGCTGACGCCCTCCGGTACCTTTTCCTTGGCTTCGGTCAGCCGTTCGAGCACGAGTTGCCGGGCGAAATAGATGTCCACGCCGTCTTCAAAAACGACGGTGACCACCGAGAGCCCGAACTTTGAGACGGACCGCAGCTGGTTCAGCCGGGGAAGCCCGCGCATGGCCATTTCGATGGGGTAGGTGACGAATTTTTCCACTTCGAGCGGCGATAGACCCTGGGCCGTCGAGAGGACCTCGACCTGGATGTTGGTGACGTCCGGAAAGGCGTCGATGGGGAGCTTCAGGAAGGAATAAACGCCCAGGCCCACCAGGAGGAGGACGCAGATGACGATGAGCAGACGTTGCTTCAAAGTGAAGGAAATGATGTTTTCGATCACGGTTTTTCTTCTCCCAGGCTTTTCTTCAACATCTCGGATTTGAGAAGGAAGCTCCCGCCGGTGACGACGCTCTCCCCTTCTTTCAGGCCGCCCGTAATTTCCACAAGGCCGTCCGATGCTCTCCCCGTCGTCACTTCCCTGAGGGAAAACATATTTTCTCCGGTGCGGATAAAGACGACTTTTTTATTCTCATGATCCTGGACGGCGGCTCCGGGAATAAAGAGGGCTTTCCGTTCGACCGGCGAAATGATGTCCGCCTCGATATACATCCCGGGCTTGAGTTTCCCCGTCAGGTTGGAGACCTCGACCCGCCCTTCGATCGTGCGCGTCTTTTCGTCGACCACGTCTCCGACAAGGAGAAGGCTGCCGCGGAATTCCTCCCCGGGAAGAGCGCCGACGCGGATGATGACGCTCGACCCGGGCCGGACCAACGACAGGTCTTTCTCGTAGATGTGGACACAGGCCCAGAGCGACGAGAGGTCGGCGATTTTGAAAAGGCTTCCGCCGAGCTCCACATAATCGCCGGCGACGGCCGAGCCTTCGATGATGCTTCCGGAAAAAGGCGCCCGGACGGCGAGAAGCGGCCGGATCGTACGGGCCCTTTCGATCTCCGCCAGTTCTTCGTCCGCGACATTGAGTAGAGTGAGCTTGCGCTTCACGGATTCGAAAAGGGCGCGGGCGGTGGCCTGCTCTCCGTCGTCTCCCTTGAGCCTCTTCCAGCGCTCCGAAGCCTGGACGAGTTCCGCCTGCAGCGAAAGAAAGTCGGGGCTGTAGAGGTTGAGGAGCGGCTGCCCCTGCTTCACCTTGTCTCCGGGGAAAGCCAGAATGTCTTCGATGCGTCCCGAGGCGCGGGAGGTGATGTGGGCATATTTCTTGGCATTGAATTGGATGTCTCCGACGACCCTTATTTTTTGAGCCGCCGGCCTGAACTGGACGGGCTCGACCTTGATGCCGGCCGTCTTTAGCGCTTCCGCCGTGAGCGTCACGGTGTTCGGGGCCGCTTCTTCGTTCGCCGCCGATTCGGCATCGCCGGTGCCGGTGTTTTTACAGCTTTGAAAAACCAGGGCGAAGATCATGACGGTCAAAACCGGAATGAAGATTTTTATCTTTCTCATGTTCTCCTCCGCTATTCCCTTTCTTCGCCGGCGATTTCCAGGTCGGCCAAAGAAACGAGATAAAGGTAGACGGCCTTTAAATGTTCCACCTTGGTTGTGGTATAGGTCCTGTAGAGGTCGAGAAGACTGAAGGGTTCCATCTTTCCGTACTGGTAATATTCGAGGCTGATCTTGAGCTCATCCTCCATTTCACCCAGGAGTTTTTGCTCGAAAACCTTGACCTGTTCCTCTGCCGTCTTGACGGACGCATAGGCGGCATCGATCCGGGCCAGGATTCTCCTCTGCCGGGCTCCCGACTCAATCCGGCTGATATCCCTGTCGGCCTGGGCTTCCAGGAGCTCTCCTTTTTGCTTTTTCCACCAGTACAAGGGCACGGAAAAGCTGAGGGCGAACCCCCAAGCCCCGCCTCTCAAGCTCGGGGAAAAAAGCCCAAGGGAAAAATCCGGCAGACGATTCATGTTCGCCAGCTTCAGGCCTGCTTCGGCCTGATCGAGTCTCAAGCCCATGATTTTCAAGGCCGGCCTGGATGACAACGCCGCGTCTTTGAACTGAGGAAGGCTTTTATCAAAAGGGACATAGGCGATGTCCGTGAGCAGGTTCAGGGGCTCGTCCCCATTCCTGCCGAGGAGCAGGTTCAGTTCGGCGCTATTCTCCGTCCAGGCTTTTCGTTCCTCAAGGACCCGGTTCTGAAGCCTGGCCTTTTCCACTTTGGCCCTGAGGACGTCGCTGTAAGCGGCCGCCCCTGCCTGATAACGGATGGTGATGGTCTCGATCAGCTGGTCGAGAAGAGAGGACGTTTTTTCCAGGGCCGCGATCGTCCGCTCCGTGAGCTTGGCTTTGTAGTAGGCCCTTTTGACTCTGGCCCGGATGATCATCCGGGTCTGTTCGAGGTCCAAAGAGGCGATGTCCTCTCCATATTTCCCGATTTTCCCCCGGAGCGACCGTTTTCCAGGAAATTCGAGGTTCTGCTGGATGCCGAAACTGATCTCTCTCTCCCCGGAGGCGGCCTTGCCTGTTTTGCCGAAGGCGATGCCCTCTTCGCTGAACGCGATTTCAGGGTCGGGGATGGCTTCCATTTGCAGCCGTTTGCCCTGGGATCGGGCGAGTTCCTTCTCGACGGCCGCGATATCGGGATTTTGCCTGAGGGCCATGCTCACAGCCCGCTCCAAGGTCAGGCCGTCCTGGCCCAATACGACCGGGAGAGCATACACGCTTAAAAGAAGAATAAAAAATAGGATTCTTTTCACATCGAACCTCCATACAAAGACACCTGGAAGAAGGGGTGGATGAGAGAGGTTTTCAGGAAAGAAGATCGGGGGGGTGGAAAATATTGTTTATGAACTCATCAGGATGGATTTTTTCGTCGGGGGAAGGCAGGTACGTTCGGGGCGGCAGACTGCCAAAAAAAGAGCCGGCTTCAAAAGACTCTGGATGGTCATAGAAGGAATGAAGAGGGCTGCAGAGCTCGTGGAGGTGATCGCTGCAGAAATAATCATGAAAGATAACGGTTGTGCAGAAGAGAACGAGCAGGAAAAGAAAAAGCAGGGACCGGAACGGCTTCCGGCCGGCAGGCTTGACGGCAATCATGATAACTACTTATTTTTCAATGAATTAGTAACAGATATATTGTATTGTCCTGATCCGGATTTGTCAATATAATACTCTCATGCAGCTCCGACTGGGCAAACATTCCGTCCTGTTGATGATGCCCTTTTTTATCTCGTTCTGCTCGACGTCTCCGAAGGGGATCATCGTTTTGTGCGCGGGCGACAGCATCACCGCCGAAGCCTACCCTCATTTTCTTCAAAGAATATTCAACAGCGAAGGCAGGAAAGCCAGGGTCCTCAACTACGGCCGGAACGGCCATACGTCGGGCGAGTATTTGAGCTTCCTTGAAAAAAATGGAGCGCGGCTCGAAGCCGAAGGCCCGGATTTTATCCTGCTCGAACTGGGCACGAACGACGTCCGGGCCGACATCGACTCAACGCCGACGCCTGTTTTTAAGTCCAACATGAAAAGAATCATCGAGATCTTCCGGGGCTTCAAGAGCCGGTCCGGGAAGACTCCGGTCATCCTCCTGGCCACGATTCCTCCTGTTCCCGAAGGGACGCCTTTCCCTTTCACGCCGGAGTCCGTGGCGAGAGTCGACGCCGAGATCAATCCCGCCCTCAAATCCATCAGCCAGGAAGAACGGATTCCGCTGGTCGATCATTATACGCTTTTTCTCAAAGAGCCGGGATTGCTCCCCGGCGTCCATCCTTCGCTTGAGGGATACAGATACCTTGCCCGCCATTGGTTCGACGAGCTTCAGCCCTTCCTTTCAAAGTAATTGGCCAGGCGTCTCGGTCTCCCCGTTTTTATGCTTGAAGTTTAAAAAAAACGGTGGTATGATATTCTCAACTGGATTAGAGCAAATCAAAGGTCCAATCTAAGATCGGGAGAAATTCCATGAATAGAAAACTTATCCGGCCCAATTTCACGGAGATTAAAGACAAAATGAAAGCGAGCGAAGCGGCCAAGCAGCTGCAGCAGCAACAACAGCAGCAACAACAGCCGCAACCGCAACAACAGCCGCAACAGCAGCAACAGCCGCCGCAGAAGAAAGTCCATCCTCCGACGGATACCTTTGCCGAAAATTATTATTACCTCAAGCAGATGAGCAAAAAGACTCCGATGGCCGTTGTCTTCCACGACGGCCAGGTGATCGAAGGATATATCGAATGGTACGACCGCAACTGCATTAAGCTCAACCGCGACAAAGCCGCCAACCTGCTCGTCTTCAAGAGCAATATCAAATATATGTACAAGCTCAACGAAAACAAGGACTCCCAGGAACCCGAGAAAACCGATAAAAAATGAGCCTGCCTCGGATCGGGATCACGCTCGGCGATCCGGGGGGAATCGGCCCTGAAATCGTTGTCAAATCCCTTCTTGATACGAGCGCCCTCCCTCGGGCTCAGCTTGTTCTTTTCGGGGATCGCTCTGTCCTCGAGGAGGCGGAGAGGACTCTCGGAAAATCTTTAAATTGCCTGCATTACGACGAAAAAGAAGATCGGGAGAACGTCCGGATCTCTTTAAAGGAAGTGAAGGCTCCGTTCACGTCGGTGAAGAAAGGGAAGGCTTTCGGAGAGAACGGGCTGGCCTCTTTTCTTTTTTTCGAGGAGGCCGTCCAGGAAGCTCGGCGGGGTGAGCTCCAATCCATCGTGACGGCCCCCATCTCCAAGCTGTCCTGGGAGCTGGGCGGGATTTCCTGGCGGGGGCATACGGAATACCTTGAGCAATTCTATCCGGAGGCCATGATGACGTTCTGGTCGGAGCGGCTGACCGTGGCCCTGCTCAGCCACCATGTGCCGTTGAAAGAGGCGCTCCGGAAAGTTAAAAAAAAGAACCTGTTGAGGTTTTTCCATACCCTCCGCCAGAGCATGGACACGGCCCGGCCCGGTCCCTACGAATTCCTCGTGGCCGGTCTTAATCCCCACGCCGGCGAGGACGGGTTGCTGGGCAAGGAAGAGGCCGAAGAGATCATCCCCGCCATCGAAGAGGCTAAAGCTTCGGGGCTTCCTTTCAGCGGGCCGTATCCCCCGGACGTCGTTTTCCGCACCGCCCTGGGGCATCCTGAGAAGATCGTCGTCGCGCTCTACCACGACCAAGGCCTGATCGCCTTCAAGCTCGAAGCTTTTGAGACGGGTGTCAACGTGACCCTGGGGATGCCTTTTATCCGGTCCTCTCCCGACCATGGGACCGCCTTCGATATTGCCGGAAAAGGCCGGGCCAGCCACCGGAGCATGGCGGAAGCCATCCGGCTGGCGGCTGAGCTATCGCCTCGCTCTTTTTAGTTCTCTCCGCAGCTCTCGGTCCCTGTCCCGTTCCTTGATGACGTCCTTCTTTTCATAGACACGTTTGCCTTTGGCCAGGGAAATCTCGATCTTGATCCGGCCTTTGTCGTTGAGCATGACTTTTGTCGGCACCAGGGTGAAGCCCTTTTCCTTGATCTTTCCGGTCAGGCGCTTGATCTCCCGGCGATGGAGGAGGAGCTTTCTCGGCCGCAGCGGGTCGTGGTTGAACCGGTTGGCGGCCTCGTACGGGCTGATATGGCATTGGACGAGGAGGACTTCGCCGTTCTTGATCTCGGCGTAGCTGTCTTTCAGGCTGATCCGGCCCTCTTTGATGGATTTCACTTCGCTGCCCTGCAGGGCGATGCCCGCTTCCAGGCTCTCGAAGATTTCGTAGTTGAAGAAGGCTTTCTTGTTGACGGAAATGCTTTTCATGGCATCACGCCTCCGGCTTGGAGACGACCCGGATCAGGCTGATATGCCTTTTATTCATCTTCTCGACGATGAATCGATGGCCTTCATAATCGAGGGCCTCTTTCTCGTGGGGAATCCGGCCGAACTCGTATAAGAAGAATCCGGCCAGGGTCGTGTACTCCCTAAGCTCCGGCAGCTTCAAGGGCAGCTTTTCATTGATGGCCTTGATGGCGGCCGATCCCTTGATGATGAAGACATGATCGGCGACGGCCTGGTACCAGGCTTCTTCTTTGTCGTCGTGCTCATCCTGGATGTCGCCGACAATTTCTTCGATGATATCTTCGAAGGTGACGATCCCTTCCATACTGCCGAACTCATCCACGACAAAGGCCAGGTGCACCGCGCTCTCCTTCATTTGGAGAAGGACTCTTTCCACGGAGGCAGATTCCGGGACGAAGAGCGGTTTGCGCAGGAACTTAGCCAAATCAATGTCTTTATTATCAATAAGATAGGGAATAATGTCCTTGGCGTGAATCAGGCCTTCGATATGGTCGAAGCGCCCGCGATAGACCGGGAACCGGGAAAATCCCTCGATCTGGATGATCTCCAGAATCTGTTGTTTCGATGCACCGATCTCGATGGCCTTGACCTGAGGCCGCGGCGTCATGATCTCTTTCACCGGGCGTGAGGCGAGGTCCATGATTTCCTCGATCATTTTTTTGCGGAAGGCCGACATGCCTTTGATGCCCTTGGTCAAGAGCACCTTTGTTTCGTCCTCCGTCATCGCCCGCGAAATGCCCGGCCGCTCTTCGCGCGAGGACCGAAAAATCAGGCTGGACAGGAAGGTGAAGGCTTTCACGAAGGGATAAAAGAGGACGAGGAAAATCTTGAGCGGATGGATAAAGAGAAAAGAAAGCTTCAAGGGATGATAAGCGGCATAGATCTTGGGGTTGATCTCGGAGAAGATCAGAAGCAGCAGCGTCGTGGCGACGGTGGCCAGCAGGACGGCCTGTTTTTGATTGGGGATGAGGGAGACAAAAATATAAGTCGCCACAGAGGCGGCGGCCACGTTGACCAGAGTATTGCCGATGAGAATGGTCGTCAGGAGATGATCGATCCGGGCCAGGATTTTTCGGACGGCCCCGGCCTTTAACGAACCCTTCTTCTCCAGGTATTCCAGCGTGTAGGGGTTCGAGCTGATGAAGGCTGTCTCCGAGGAGGAAAAAAAGGCGCTGAGGATGACAAAGAACAAGAACAGAAGAAGAGCCGGTAAACGCATGATGGCAGAGGTCAGATATCCAGGTCGGCCTTGACGTCTTTAAAACAGTGGGAGAGCGTGTGAAAAATCTTCCGCTCGATCTGGTCAGAGGGAAGGCAGGAGGCAACCGAGATCTCGGTGACCACCAGCTCCTTTGCCTTTTCCATCATCTTTTTCTCTCGGAAGGAAAGAGGCTTGATCAGGCTGAGGTAGAACAGGCTTTTCAAGACGGCCACCATGTCCAGGATCGTCCCCGATTTCATCAAGTTGACATGTTCCTTGTAACGGCCTTTCCAGTTCATGGTCACTTCGACATCGCCGTTTTTCATGACGTCGAAGATTTCCTTCACGGACAGCTTGGAGATGAGTTTCCTGATTCCGATCTCGTCGGTGGAGGTGGAGGGGACGAGGACCAGGGTGTTATTGGCGAGGATTCTCAGATGATAGACTTTGAAGCTTTCCCCGTTGTAGGCCTCTTGCTGGATATCCTCAATGACGCCAAGGCCTTGATTGGGATAAATAACTCTATCGCCAATCTTGAATGAATTCATGAACCCTTATTATAGGAATTTCCCGGAGAGGAGTCAATGAAAATAAAAAAAATGGGCAGACTGACCTCGCTCCTTCCCGTCGGGGAGAATTGGCGATGTCTCAAAAAGATCGGCGGAGGGGTTTAGGCAAGGCGTTGTAGAGCGTCGTTCGGGAAACGTTGAGGATTTTCGCTGTCAGGCTGATGTTGTGAAAGGTGACCTCGAGAAGATAACGAATATATTCTCTCCTTAAGTCTTCAAGCGTGGGGAACTCGTTCTCGTTTTGGGCCGGCGAATTTTTCCTCGACTCGAGGTAGGACTGAAGATATTCGACCATGTTCATCTTGTTTTGCACCTGTTGATGATCCGGAAATTGTTGGAGACTACATAAGAACAAGCGAGGTTGGAGGCGATGGAGAGGGCCCAGGCTAAAGGCCGGCTCTTCTTGTACAGCGTTTTCAAGCCGTAACAAGCCAAGGCTGTAGACCCGATCTTGACCGCAGCAAAAGCATAGCGGTCCTTGATCACAGACTTTAGCATGTGGTTCTTTTCTTCAACACCTGGAGATTTGAGCGCCTCTAACGTGGAGAAGTAATCGGCGGCGTTGAGGGCGGCAAGTGAGATCAGGGATGCGTTGTAGATAGAATCACCAAGGTCGGAGGCCTTGATATGCGGCAGGGCGAATTTTTGGCCGGAATAGGCGGGGCTTGCGGTGCAGACAATGACGGGGAAGGAGCGGTCCTGAACTTCCGGCGCCGGGACCGGGATGAGGTCAAGGTCTTGGAGAGGCGATGCCGGAGCCGCAGGGAGAGGCGTTTCGATAAGGACAAGAATAAGATCGGATTCAGCGAGAGCAGCGGAACAGAGGAAGATAAAAATAACGAAGACCAGCCATGCTTTTTTCACGTTCCTCGCTCCTTTCGGGCACATTGCGTAATCATTAAAAGCAAGAAAGGTGCCAATAGTCGGAGAACCTTTTAATTTATTTAATATGTTGTATTTATAGAAATTCAAGTAAAATCATTAAACCATAAATAATGTTTAATAAATGGACATTATTTCAATATATAAGCATTTAAATATATTATTATAAATAATATAGAACGATTTATGAATAACTGTTCATTATTAGGTCATTTTGCGAGCGGCGAATATACTCCATAGCTCGCCACCGGGGAGCCGCTCGTCACGGGTTCCCTGCTTTAAGCCGCCCATGAATTGAAAGAAACCCGTAAATCAAGGGATTTTCTTAGGTTCTTTTCCATTTCGCATGGGTAAAAAAAGGAAATGATCCGGAGACGGAAGAAGCGACCATGGAGGGTTTAGCCTTCTCGAGCCCTCCTTCGAGAGCAGCCGGCTCGGAAGAAGCCGGCCGGCGAAGTTGTCTGAGCTTCCCGGCGAACATCCGTAAGATCGAGGCCGGGAAGCGAGTTCTTCGCCGCCGAAAAGGAGGGCTCGGGAACGGCGTGAAAAACCCGGATAGGGAGCGAGGCCGTTTCAGGGTCGTTTCCCTTACAATTTTTTTCATACGAAATGGAAGAGAACCTTTTCATAAATCCGAGGACGGCTGAGTGAGAATTACACCTTGACAGAAAAGGGCAGCTTTATTAACATACTACTCTCAATTCTCGTAGAGGTTATAGAAAGATGAAGCCAACCTTCCGGCCGAACAATAGAAAAAGAAATAAGAATCACGGCTTTCTGGTCAGGATGAGCTCCAAAGGCGGACAGAAAGTCATCAAAAGAAGAAGACAGAAAGGCAGGACTCGCCTCGCTGTTTAATGGGTGAAAGCTATAGTCCTCGCGAGAGGATTAGGAAGAAAAAAGATTTTTCGTATCTTTACAAAAAAGGCCGCTTAACCAGAGGAAAGTATTTCAACCTGATTTATCTTCCCAATAGCTTGTCCTATTCCCGAATGGCCGTCGTCACCAGCAAAAAAATCGGCAATGCCGTTCAGAGAAACAGGGTCCGAAGAAGAGTCAGAGAGTTGTTTAGAAGGAACAAAGAATTGATGACTTTGCCCGTTGACATGATCGTCGTCACCAAGAAAGGCGTCCAGGACGCCTCCTGGGAAAATATGCGGGCCCAGTATCTTTCCATGATCCAAGCCGTCGGCGCGAACAAATAACACGCATGAAGCGAATAGTCCTGTTTTTGATTAAAGCCTATAAAATGCTGATGTCTCCGCTCGTTGGCCGTCACTGCCGGTTTGCTCCCACGTGTTCCGACTACACATATCAAGCCATAGAAAAATTCGGGATCCTCCGAGGAGTCTATCTAGGAATGAGACGGATCCTGAAATGCCATCCTTTTCACGAGGGAGGGTTTGACCCGGTTCCTTAAGAGGTTAGAGCATGGATACAAAAAGAATCATCTTGGCCATCGTCCTTTCGTTCCTAGTCTTATTCCTGTACCAGCTTATTTTTATGAAAAAAGCCCCTGAGCCTCAACCGGGCGCCATAGTGTCCCCCCAGGTCGAAAAGGTCCAAACCCAAACGCCGCAGCAGAAGGAGCCCGCTGCGGCCCCGAAGCAGGGCCAGGAATCAAAGCCCGAAGTGGAGAAGCCCAATCTTGAACAGGTTGCGGCGCAGAGGGAAGATCTGGTGACCGTCTCCACTTCGCTCTATCAGGCGGTTTGGAGCAATCGAGGCGGAGTCCTCCAGAGCTGGAAGCTCCGAGCTCACAAGAATGAGAAAAAGGAAGACCTCGAGCTGGTTTCTGCATTCGCCAAAGAAACCGGGATCTATCCCTTTGCCCTGCTGGACGAAAGTCCGGAAGCGGCCAACGCCGATTTGGCCGGAATCAAATTGAATGCCTACAACAGCCCTTTTTATAAGACTTTTGTTCCGGCTCTTGACCTCAAAGACGGCCAGAAGGGCGAAGTGCGCTTCCAATATTCAGACGGGAAGGGGATCGAGGTCGAAAAGGTTTTGACTTTCTACGGCGGAAGATATGATCTTGAAATCGCCGTCAATATTCGTAGAAACGGCCAAAGAGTCGAGCCCCGCCTCCTTTGGGGTCCGGGAATTGGAAATCCGACGGCTCTGGAGCTCAAGAATAGATTCGTCGGGGGCAGCGGCGTGACCGTCCTCGCCTCCGGCAATCTCTACAGGGTTGATGAGTTGAAGTACAAGCCCGAGCAGAGCGCTTTCAACTTCGTGAACTGGGCCGCCTATGATGAAAACTATTTCACCGCCCTTTTTCTCCCCGCTCCCGAGAGTGGCACGGCCGCTTTTTTGAAAAAAGACACGGAGAAAGCCTCTTTTTTCTTCCTCTCCGTCAGTAATCCCCGCCGGGCTTTTATCGGGCCCAAGGAATACGACACGCTTACGGCCTTCGGGCACGATGCCAGAAAAATCGTCCGTTTCGGCTTTTTCGGCTTCATCGCCGAAATCCTTCTCGCCTCGATTAAATTTATCCACAGATACATCCCGAACTGGGGAATCGCCATTATTATTTTGACGATCCTGATCAAAATCGTCTTTTTCCCGCTGACCTACAGCAGCACTAAATCCATGGCCAAAATGCAGGAATTGCAGCCGAAGGTCAAGGCCTTGAGGGCCAAGTATAAAAAGGCCAAGCAGGACATCGGCCAGCGCCGCCAAATGAATGAAGAAATGATGAAACTCTACAAGGAGCACGGCGTCAATCCTGCCGGCGGCTGTCTGCCCATGATCATCCAAATCCCCGTTTTCTGGGGAATCTTCAAACTGCTCGCTGTCTCGATCGAGCTCCGGCACAGTCCTTTTATGTTTTGGATCAAGGACCTTTCGGTGAAAGATCCCTATTATGTCACGCCTATCCTCATGGGCATCACCCAGTTCATCAGCCAGAAAATGACGCCGACTTCGGCCGACCCTTCCCAGGCTAAGATGATGCTCATCATGCCGGTCATCATGACGGTTTTTTTCATGAATTTCCAAAGCGGGCTGGTTCTCTATTGGCTCACATCCAACGTTCTGCAGATCGGCCAGCAATATATCATGAATCGTATGATCCAAAAGAAAAAAAGAGAGTCCCATGGAAAACGACGAAAAGATTGAAGAGAAAGAAGAAAAGCCGGAATTTAAAGGCAAGAACTTGGAAGAGGCCATCAGCCTGGCCGAGCATAGGCTGAAGATCCCGCGGTCCGAGCTCAACTATGAGATCGTGACCGAAAAGACGAAACTTTTCGGCATCAGCAAAGAAATCGTCATCCGGGCCTGGCCGAAAATCGAAGCCGAAGAAAACGCGGTCGCCAATTTTCTGGACAAGCTCCTCCCCAATTTTCCGCTGGAAATATCCTATGAGATTAAGAAGCGGAACGGCTTTGTCTATGTCATCTTCGAGGGAAACGACAAACAGCTCTTGCTCTGGAAGGACGGCTCCCTGCTGCTGGCTTTTCAGCATATTTTGAACAAGATCTCGTCGCAAAAAGTCCAGGTGGATTGCGAGTTTTTCAGGAAGCGGAAAGAGAAGGAGCTGAAGGAATATGCCCAGCAGGTGGCCCGGCAGGTTTATGAAACGGGCAGAAACGAAATCCTCGACCTGATGAACCCCTATGAACGAAGAATCGTCCATATCGAAGTCAACCAGGTTCCCGGCATCACCAGCGAGAGCTTGGGCGAAGGATTCCTCAAACGTGTGAAAGTCTTTCCCGTCGAGAAAAATAAAAAATAAGGGCTCGGCATATGCCGCTCGAAGCCACGCAGATTTTCCCGCTCGCGCACTTTGGAGGGGAAGACCCCTTCCAACGTTCGCTTCGCTCCCTGCCTCCCCTTCTCGGACTTTCGTCCTGCGACCAAAGGGGCATACCCCTTTGGAATCCCCAAGGATTTGTGTTCAAACACACAAATCCTCAAAATCCGCTCGGCATCGTTCCTTCGCTCTTCTCTCCTTAAGAGCAGTAATAAAATTATGGGGGGACTAAAAAAAGCATGAATAAAGAATGAAGATTTATATTTATGGTTCTCTTCCATTTCGTGTGGGGAGAGATCGTCTGGGAAACGATCCGGAAACGGCCTCGCTCCCCATCCGGGTTTTTCACGCCGTTCCCGAGCCCTCCTTCTCGGCGGCTCAGAACTCGCTTCCCGGCATCGATTTTACGGACGTTTGCCGGGAAGCTCAGACAACTTCGCCGGCCGGCTTCTTCCGAGCCGGCTGCCCTCGAAGGAGGGCTCGGGAAGGCTAAACCCTCCATGGTCGCTTCAGCCGTCTCCGGATCGTTTCCCTTTTCTACCCACACGAAATGGAAGAGAACCATATTTATTAATCCCCCTGCCCCCCTAGGCAATTAGGGGGGATTAACATGTCGCCCCTACCCCCCCTAGCGAATTAGGGGGGATATAAAAGGTCGACGGGCTTTTTCGCGGCATACGCCCCGCCCAGCTAAGCAATAATAAGACTCGGCAGGATATCCCTTTTAAAGGCTCTTTTGTTCTTTACTAATCATTGACGCTCTATTAAAATTAAAAAATGTTCGAATATAGCCTGGACGATACGATTATCGCAATTTCGACGCCGCCCGGCTATGGAGGAATTGGAATCATTCGATTGAGCGGGAAAAAGGCCCTTCCGATCGCCATAAGGATATTCCGGCCCAAAAAAAAGCCCGGGGCCAGGGTTTTGCCTGGACAGGCTATCATCGGAAACCTCATCGATTTTGAGAACAACGAGATATTTGATGAAGCCTACCTGATTTTTTTCCCGGCTCCTCGCTCCTATACAAGAGAAAATGTCGTTGAGATAAGCTGCCACGGCAGCCCGGCAGTCATGGAGAATGTTATCCGGCTCGGCATAAAAGCGGGGGCCAGGCATGCCCACCCTGGAGAATTCACACTCAGGGCTTATTGGAAAGGCAGAATCGATATCATCCAGGCCGAGGCGGTCAATGATTTGATCAGGGCGGCGTCGATCAAACAAGCCAGGATTGCCTTCGGCCACCTTGAAGGCAGGCTTTCCAGGCAGATCTCGGAAATTCGCGATAAGATCGTCCACCTTCTCTCTCAAATCGAGGCAGCCATTGAATTTCCCGACCAAAACCTCCGGATAACTCCTAAAAAAATCGCGCTGGCTTTTGAAAAAATGATTGAATTTCTGGAAAAGCTGGTGGCGAGCTACGATGCGGGCAAGGCTTTGACCGAGGGGCTTATGATAGCCATTACGGGAAGGACGAATGTCGGCAAATCGACCCTTTTTAATGCTCTGCTGGAGGAGCAGCGGGCCATTGTCACGCCATACCCCGGAACTACGCGGGATTATTTGAGAGAAAAAATAAGGATCAAAGACGCCGTCATCAACCTTGTTGACATGGCCGGGCTCGGCAGAGCTTCTTCTTTGATCGAGAAAGAGGGCATGAAAAAAGGGAATAAAATCGCTTCGCAAGCGGAAGGGCTTTTGGTGTTAATAGATGTGTCCCGAAAGGAAACGAGAGAGGACTTCGCCCTCATCGAAAAATATAAGCAAAAGAAAATTCTCCTTGTTTTTAACAAGATCGACCTTCCCTCCAAGATGGATGCGGCAAAAATCAAGAATCGGTATAGGGACCTTCCTTCTCTGGACATCTCGGCGCTCAAAGGGACGAATCTAATTCATTTAAAAAATAAGATTTATGAGATTTTTCTGCCAAAACTCAAGGACGGGGAAGATGTCATTTTCCATCTTAGGCAGAAGCTTCTTATCGAAGAGATACTCGATCATTTGAAGAATGGCAGGGAGCTTCTCGAATCGGGATTCCCCGAAGAGGTTTATGCCGAAGAAATCCGAAAGATCGTCCCCGTCGTCGGGCGGCTCACCGGTGAAATCCATGCAGACGATGTGATCGAAAATATTTTCAGCCGGTTTTGCCTCGGCAAGTGAGATGAAAAAACCCTCAGCAGACGCTTTTGATGTTGTTGTGGTCGGCGCCGGACACGCCGGCTGTGAGGCGGCGTATGCCGCAAGCACGATGGGGCTTCGGGCCTGCCTTGTGACCATACATCTGGAAACGATTGCCCAGATGTCCTGTAATCCGGCCGTCGGGGGGCTTGCCAAGGGCCATTTAGTCCGGGAGATCGATGCCCTCGGTGGAATCATGGGGCTTCTTGCCGACGAAACAGGCATACAATTCAGACTCTTGAACCGGAGCCGCGGCGGAGCAGTCCAGGCGCCCCGGGCCCAATGTGATAAAGCCCTCTACAGATTGACCATGAAAAAATGGCTCGAAGATGTGCCTAATTTGACCGTTTTTCAGGGAATAGTCAATGAAATCCTGGTTGAAAAGGGGAAAGCCAGGGGAGTCCTGACCATGGACGGGAGCGCGATTTTAGGAAAAGCCGTCATAGTAACCCCGGGAACGTTCTTGAATGGGCTTATCCATATCGGCCTCAAGAGCTATCCGGCCGGAAGGGCGAATGAACCGGCAGCCCACGAATTGAGCGAATGCTTAAAAAAGCTGGGTTTTCGGACGTTTCGCCTGAAAACAGGCACTCCGATGCGCCTCGACAAGTACACGATCGATTGGGATAAATTCGACCCTCAGCCGGGCGATGACAAGCCCGTCCCCTTCTCCTACCGGACGAAAAAGAAGCTCGAGAACAAAGTCGTCTGCTTTATCGGCTATACAAATCAACAGACGCACGATATCATCAGGGATAACCTGGACAAATCTCCTCTTTACAGCGGAAAAATCACGGGCATCGGCACTCGCTACTGTCCTTCGATCGAGGACAAAGTCGTCAAATTTCCCCATCATTCCCGCCATCAGTTCTTCCTGGAGCCGGAAGGGGTGGAAACTTCCGAGATCTATATCAACGGAGTTTCTTCAAGCCTGCCCTACGAGACACAAAGGGCGATATTAAAAAGCATCCCCGGCCTGGACCGGGCAAAAATATTAAGACCTGCCTACGGAATTGAATATGATGCCGTGGCGCCGACCCAGCTTCTTCCGACTCTGGAAACTAAAATCATTGAAGGCCTGTACTTGGCCGGCCAGATTAACGGCACTTCCGGCTACGAAGAGGCGGCAGCCCAGGGGCTTATGGCCGGAATAAACGCCGCTTTGAAAATCAACAAAAGAAAGCCCTTTATCATACGCCGGGATGAAGCTTATATCGGGGTACTTATTGATGACCTGATCTCGAAAGGGGTGGAAGAGCCGTACCGTCTTTTTACTTCACGCGCCGAATACCGTCTCATGCTTCGAATCGATAATGCCGATAAACGATTGATGGGATACGGAAATGAGCTCGGCCTGATAAAAAAAGCGGATTTCGACTCATTCCTTGGCAAGCAGGAGAGGATCCAGTCGGTTTTGGCTATGCTGGAGAAGAAGAAGATTTCCCTGGAGAATAAAGATAAGATTTCCCTGAAAGACTACCTAAAAAAACCTGAAATTCATCTGAATAATGTGCTAGAATACGAAAAGATTCCTGTGTCTTTGACAGACGAAGAAGTCAGGCATATCGAGGCAGAGGTCAAGTACGAAGGTTATCTTAAGAAGCAGGAAAAAGAAATCGCAAGGATCTTGAAGATCGATGGGGTCAAGATTCCCGAAAACACCGATTTCAAGAAGATCCACGGCCTGACACGAGAAGCAATCGAGAAAATGGAAAAATACAGGCCCGAGACGGTCCGTGAAATGAAGAAAATCCCAGGGCTGACGCCTTCCGATATCTTCAGCGTCTATGTTCATCTCAGCCTGCAGAAGAAAATGAGGTCCGGCAGGCATAATGTTTCACGTGGAACATTGGAGGATGGTGAATAAAATCATCGCGGTCGCCAATCAAAAGGGAGGGGTGGGGAAGACAACTACCGCCATAAACCTATCCGCTTCCCTGGCCATGAAAAAGATGAGGGTTCTTCTCATAGACTTTGACCCCCAGGGAATGGCAACGGCCGGCCTGGGAATCGCCAAAGAGCCCAAAAAAGGCATCTACCAAGCCTTGATGAACGGGCACGATATCCTGGAAAATATCCAGGGGACCAAGCTTGATAACCTTTATTTCTGCGCCTCCTCGCCGGAACTCGCCGGCGCGGAAGCGGAGCTCTTTTCCCAGGATAACCGAGAGGGAAAGCTTCGTGACGTACTGGCGAAGGTCAGGGCAAGGTTCAATTTTATCTTCATTGACTGCCCCCCTTCCTTGGGATATCTGACGATCAATGCTTTATCCGCCGCAGATTCTGTCCTCATCCCCGTTCAGGCTGAATTCTTCTGCATGGAAGGGATTCCCGACCTTCTTCAGACTCTCAATGATGTCAGGACCTACTTTAATTCTTCTCTTAAAATCGAAGGGATCCTTCTGACCATGTTTGATGAGCGGACCAATCTTTCCAGGCAGGTAGAAGAAGAGGTCAGAAAGTCTCTCAAGGGAATCGTGTATAGCGTCATCATTCCTCGAAACGTCAGGTTGGCCGAGGCCCCCAGCTTCGGCAAGCCCATCGTGCTTTATGATATAAAATCCAAAGGAGCAGAGGCATATCTCAATTTAGCCGAGGAGATTCTCCAAAAATGAAAAAAGCTTTAGGCAAGGGGATCAAAGCGTTTATTCCGGAAGAATATGGCATCTTGAAGAACGAGAGGTACGCCGAACTGGACCTCGACGAGATCAAGCCGAATCCGATCCAGCCGCGAATGAAGTTTGATGAAAAGGCCATCGATGAACTGGCCAGGTCGATCAAGGAGGCGGGCGTTCTCCAGCCGATCCTTTGTGTTCCTGAGGAAGGCTATTATAGGATCCTTACCGGCGAGCGAAGGTGGCGGGCCGCTCAAAAGGCCGGCCTCCGGAAAGTCCCCGTCATAATTAGGAATATCCCCAAAGAGCAGCAATTGGAGATTTCCCTCATCGAAAATCTTCAGAGAGAGGAATTGAACCCGATCGAGATCGCCAACGCTTATCAGAGGTTGATCGAAGAGTTGGACTACGCGCAGCAGGACGTAGCCGATAAGGTCGGCAAGGACCGGACCTCGGTAACTAATTTCTTGCGCTTGCTCAAGCTTCCCCAGGAGGTTCAGGAGAGCCTCAAAGAAGGGAAAATTTCCATGGGCCATGCCAGGGCCCTTCTTGGCGTTGAAATCCCGGAGTTCCAGGCGGAGTTGTGCCGCAAGATCATTCAGAAGAACCTGTCGGTCAGGGAAGTGGAAAGGCTTGTCTCAAAACGCAAACCAACGTCCGCGCCTCCCAGAAAGGCCAAATCCGACCCTAACCTCGAAGCTTTGCAGGAAGACTTGTTGAAGTTTTTGGGGACAAAAGTCGATATCACCGGAAGCCAGAAAAAAGGAGTGATCAAAATATTCTATTTTTCTTTGGATGAGCTCAATAGGATCTGTGATCTCATCAAAGGAGTCAATTTATGAAAGATAAGAGGAAGGAAATGGAAGACACAAAAATCACGGGCTTTTTTGACAATGGGACGGAGTTTAAGGGAGAATTGAAATTCAAGGGGTCTTTCCGCATCGACGGCTATTTCCAGGGAAAAATAGAGTCCGATTCAATGCTGATTATCGGTGATAAAGGGAAAGTCGAGGCTGAAGCGCATGTTGGTTTTATTATCATCAACGGCGAGTTCAAGGGAAATATCAAAGCCGTGGAAAAGGTGGAGATCAACAGTAACGGTCGAGTGACGGGCACGATCTTGACCCCGAAGCTGGTCGTGGAAGAAGGCGCCTATCTGGAAGCCAACTGCCAGACCGCCGAGCAGGTTCCTTTGCCGAGTGCAGATTTGAAAGAAAAATCCGGTAAATAGCATTGAAAAAAGCTCTGGGCGTTATTCCTGTCCGTTTCCACTCCACGAGATTTCCGGGAAAGCCTCTGGCCCCGATTCTCGGGAAGCCCATGATCCAATGGGTTTTTGAGGGGGCGAAAAAAGCGAAACTCCTCGAGAGAATTATCATCGCCACGGACAATGACAGGATTTTTTGGACCGCCGAAAAAATCGGAGCCGAAGTCATGATGACCTCGGCCGAACATCTCTCCGGCACCGAAAGAGCCGCCGAAGTGGCGGCCAAAGTGGATGCGCCTATCGTTATAAACATCCAAGGAGATGAGCCCCTCGTCGAAGGCAATATGCTGGACGGCCTGGTCGGGGCATTACAGGATGAATCCATTCCAATGGCCACTCTTATGGCCAAGGTCTACGATTTCGGCCAGTTCGAGGAAGGCCACATCGTCAAGGTCATTTCGGATAGAAATGGTTATGCTCTCTATTTTTCTCGGGCGCCTCTCCCCTATCAGACCGTTGATTTTTATTATCAGCATGTCGGGATCTACGGCTACCAAAGAGATTTCCTGCTCAATTTTCATAGGCTGGACCCGTCGAGGCTGGAAAGAATCGAGAAGCTGGAACAGCTGAGGGTCCTGGAGAACGGCCTGAGGATTAAAATGATCGAAATCCCGATTGCCACCTTGAGTGTGGATACCCCGCACGATATAATCAAAGTAGAAAATTTCCTGAAGAAGAGAAACGATGAGTAAATACATTTTCGTCACCGGAGGTGTGCTTTCTGGTCTCGGCAAAGGAATTGCCGCTGCATCAATCGGCAGGCTGCTCGAGAGCCACGGGCTGAAAATTACGCTCCAAAAATTCGACCCTTACCTCAACGTAGACCCCGGCACGATGAATCCCTTTCAGCATGGCGAGGTCTATGTGACGGATGACGGCGCCGAAACCGACCTGGATCTTGGTCATTATGAGAGGTTCACCTCGACAAGGACGACGAAATTCCACAACTGGACGGCAGGAAAAATCTATGATGTGATCATTAAGAAGGAGCGGAGAGGGGAGTACCTCGGCAAGACCGTCCAGGTCATTCCCCATGTCACGGATGAAATCAAGAACGCGTTCCGTGCGGTCCAGAGCAATAACGATATCGTCATCGTGGAGATCGGTGGAACGGTCGGAGATATCGAGAGCCTCCCTTTCCTCGAGGCCACCCGGCAGATGAGGCTTACGCTCGGAAATGAAAATACGCTGTTTGTCCATTTGACTCTCGTCCCTTTCATCAAAACATCGGGCGAGCAGAAGACCAAGCCTACCCAGCATACCGTCAAGGAGTTGCGGGCTATCGGCATCCAGCCCGATATCCTTCTTTGCCGGACCGACCGGTTCCTGACCCCCGACCTTAAGACAAAGATCTCCCTGTTCACGAATGTTCCCGTCGAAGCCGTCATCACCGCCAAGGATGTGGATAATATCTATGAAGTCCCTCTGATATTCGCCAAAGAAGGACTGGATACGATCATCATCAAACAACTGAAGCTCGCGCCCAGAAAAAGAAACATGGTCCTGTGGAACGCGCTGATCAAAGGAATGAGCCGGCCGAAGGATGAAGTGGACATCGCGGTGATCGGCAAGTATGCGGGATTCCAGGATTCCTATCTCAGTTTGAAACAGGCCCTCTGTCACGGCGGGATCGCCAATGACCTTAAAGTGAAAATTTCCTGGATCGAAGCCGAGGACCTCGAAAGAAAAAAGGCAGAAAAGATCTTGGGCGACAAAGACGGGATCCTCGTCCCGGGCGGTTTCGGCCATAGGGGCATCGAAGGCAAGATCCGGGCCGCTGCTTTTGCCCGGGAAAATAGAATCCCATTTTTCGGGATTTGCCTCGGGATGCAATGCGCGTCCATAGAGTTTGCCCGGAATGTTGCCGGTCTCAAGCGGGCCAACAGCACGGAATTCGACGAGGACACCCCACACAAGATCTTTTTCAAGTGGAGAGAGATCAAGGGAATCCAGGACCTGGGCGGAACGATGAGGCTCGGACAGTACCTCTGCCGTCTGGAGAAGAAATCTTTTGCTTACAAAGCCTATCGGAAATGTGATATTTATGAACGCCACCGCCACCGCTACGAATTCAACCCCGAATACGAGTCGATATTGGCGGGAGCCGGCCTCTTTTTCTCGGGAAAGAACCCGGACTACGGGCTTGTCGAAGTCATCGAGATCAAGGACCATCCCTGGTTTCTCGGCTGCCAGTTTCATCCCGAGTTCAAATCCAAGCCCTTGAAGCCCCATCCCTTGTTTAAAGATTTCATCGGAGCCAGCTATGCCCATCGCCGCAAGAGAAATAAAGATTAGCCCGACCGTCAAGATCGGCGGCGCCGGCCGGCTGTTCTTGATCGCCGGTCCGTGCGTCATTGAGATCTGCCGGACGTTGCGCATCCCGTTTATCTTCAAGGCCTCCTTCGACAAGGCCAACCGCTCATCGCTAAAGTCATACAGAGGCCCGGGCATCGAGAAAGGGCTGGAGATCCTGGGCGAGATCAAGGCAGAGTTCGGCCTGCCGGTGCTTTCGGATGTCCATGAAACCTGGCAAATCGAAAAAGCGGCGGAGGTCTTGGACGTTATTCAAATCCCCGCTTTCCTCTGCCGCCAGACGGATCTGATCTTAGAAGCCGCTCGGACGAAAAAACCGGTCAACATAAAAAAAGGGCAATTCCTGGCTCCGCCCGAAATGAAAAACGTCATCGATAAAGTCGAAAGTACAGGGAATCATAAGATCATCCTTACCGAGCGGGGCACTTTGTTCGGCTACAACAACTTGGTTTTTGACGTCCGGTCCATTCCCATCATGAAGGGCTGGGGGTATCCAGTCGTCATCGACGCCTCCCACAGCATCCAGAAGCCGGGCGGCCAGGGCGCAACTTCCGGCGGAGAGCATGAATTCATCCCTTATATAGCCAAGGCTGGGGTCAGTGTGGGCGCGGATGGTGTTTTTTTGGAAGTCCATGACGACCCGCGAAAAGCTCTTTCCGACAGATATAACTCATTGAATATAAATGATTTAAATAGTTTGCTCAAAACCTTGGTCAGGATAAAAAACGCCGTTTGAAGGGAAGGGGATGACAAAAAAAGACATCATTCAGACAGGGAAGGAAGTCCTCCAGATTGAAGCCAAGGCGGTCGAGGCTCTGAGTTCGAAGCTGGATGAGAATTTCGTCAAAGCCGTCCATCTCATCTATCGAACGAAATCCCGCGTTATCGTCACCGGCATCGGGAAATCCGGCCTCGTCGGGAGAAAAATCGCGGCCACCCTGGCCAGTTGCGGCACGCCGGCCATGTTCGTCCATCCGGCCGAAGCCGGCCACGGCGACCTCGGAATGATCCTTCGGGAAGACGTCATCATTGCCGTTTCGTACAGTGGAGAGACGCGCGAGATCATCGACCTCCTGGATTTCATCAAGAGGATCGGCGTGAAGCTCATTTGCATAACCGGCGACAAGAATTCGAAAATCGCCAGGTACAGCGATATCGTCCTTGAATCAAAAGTCGAGAAAGAAGCCGAGCCCAGCGGCCTTGTCCCGACGGCGAGCTCCACAGCGGCCCTGGCCCTTGGCGATGCGCTGGCCATTGCCGTCATGAAGAAAAAAGGCTTCAACGAGCGCGATTTTGCTTTTGTCCATCCCAAGGGCCAGATCGGCAAAAAGCTTCTCCGGGTCGAAACCCTCATGCACAAAGGGCAGGAGATTCCCTGCGTCCGGCCGGAGACTCCGATGGGCGAAGTCATCGAGGAAATGACGCAGAAGAAGCTGGGCATGACGTGCGTCGTGAATCCCGAAAAAATTCTGGTCGGCATCATCACGGACGGCGACCTGCGCAGAATGCTCAGAAAATACAAAGAGGCAGCCCTTCAAAAAACGGCCCAGGACTGCATGACGCTTAATCCCGTCACGATCGACAAATCCGACCTGGCCACCGAAGCCCTCAACATCATGGAAAAGAGAAAGATCACCTCCCTCGTCATCAAGAACAAGGGCGGAAAGATGGAGGGGATCATCCACCTTCACGACCTGTGGCGGACAGAGATGTTCTGATGAGAAACAAAGCCAGAGCCGGCCGGGTCAAGATGGTCCTCATGGACGTGGACGGCACTCTGACCGATGGGACCCTGGCCGTGCTCCCGGACGGCGAAGAGATCAAAACGTATAACGTGAGAGACGGAATGGGAGTCCTGCTCGCCCAGCTGGCGGGGCTCAAGCTCGGCATTATTACCGGAAAGATCTCTAAGGGCCTGGAAAAAAGGGCCGAGCGGCTGAAGATCACCGAGATCTACCAGGGCATTATCGATAAAAAAAAGGTCCTGGACGAGATCCTGGAAAAAAACCGGCTCGCCGCCGAGGATGTCGCCTATATCGGCGATGACCTGGGCGACCTCGAGGTCATCAGGAGCGTCGGCTTCTCCGCCGCCGTCGCGGACGCCCATCCCATCGTCAAGAAAAGCGCCCATTATGTCTGCAAAAAAAAAGGCGGCAGCGGGGCTTTCCGGGAATTCATCGAATATATCATCGGCGCCCAGAAAAAATGGGAGGTCATCACATCCGGGTTTAAGAAAATTTTCGACAGGAAATTATAAAAGTCTGAACGGGAGGAGCGGCGTGGAGATCAATCCAAATATCTTCAGAGAGTATGATATCAGGGGAATCGTCGATAAAGACCTGACCCTCGACGTCGTCGAGACCTTAGGAAAGGGCATGGGAACCTATTTTCGCCGGCAGAACAGGCGTGAAGTGGCCGTGGGCAGGGATTGCCGCTTGAGCTCGCCGGCGTATTCGGAGGCGCTAGCGAAAGGCCTGCTTTCGACCGGGTGCAGCGTCGTCGATTTGGGGACGATTCCCACACCGCTCCTCTACTTCGCGATCTATTACAAATCGTTCGAAGCCGGCGTCATGATCACCGGGTCCCACAACCCGCCGGATTATAACGGCTTCAAGCTGATGTCGGGAAAAGAGACGCTTTACGGGGAGACGATCCAGGAAGTTTATCGCCTGATCAAAGACGATAAGATCATCAAGGACAAAGAGGGGCCGCGGCGCGCCTACAACATTGTCCCCGAATACGAAGATTACGTCCTGAAGAATATCAGCCTCAAAAAGAAGCTGAAGGTGGTCGTCGACGCCGGTAACGGGACAGGGGGAGTCGTCGCCGTCCCGATCTTTATGAAACTGGGATGTGAAGTCGTGGAGCTCTATTGTGATATGGACGGCCGCTTTCCCAACCATCATCCCGACCCGACCCTCCCGGATGCCATGCGGGACCTGATCAAGACGGTCGGGGAGGCGAAGGCCGACCTCGGAGTGGCGTACGATGGGGATGCCGACCGGATCGGGATCGTCGATGACGAAGGACATCTCATCTGGGGCGACCAGCTCATGATTTTTTTTGCCCGGGACATCTTAAAAACAAACCCGGGAGCGACGATCATCTCCGAAGTCAAGGCGACCAAGATTCTCTACGAGGAAATCGAGAAACTGGGCGGAAAGCCGATCATGTGGAAGACCGGGCATTCCCTGATCAAAAAGAAGATCAAAGAGGAAAAGGCGCTCCTGGCAGGGGAGATGAGCGGACATATCTTCTTTGCCGACAGGTTTTTCGGGTTCGATGACGCCATCTATTCTTCGGCTAGGCTTTTGGAGCTTCTCTCGCGCTCCGATATAAAACTATCGCAGATGCTGGCCGGGCTGCCCAAGACATACAGCACGCCGGAAATCCGGATCTATGCCTCGGAAGAAGTCAAGGTCAAGATCGTGGACGAGGTCCGGAAGGAGCTTGCCCAGAAATATCGGGTGATCGATATCGACGGGGTGCGGGCAATCTTTCCGAGAGGATGGGGGTTGGTCCGGGCTTCGAACACGCAGGCCGTCCTGGTCCTCCGGTTCGAAGCGGAGACCGAGAATGACCTGGAGGCCATCAAAACGGAAGTGAAGGGGGCGGTTGAGAGGGCTATAAAAAAATTGGAAAAATCATGAAAAAGGGCTTGGATATTCGGGCGGTCATCATGGCCGGCGGGAGCGGCACCCGGTTCTGGCCGCTCAGCCGGAAGCGGACGCCCAAGCAGTTTCTCCCGATCGTCAGCGATAAGACGATGATTGAGGAGACCGTCGAAAGGCTGCTGCCCATCATCTCCTACCCGAATATCTATACGATCGCCAACCGCAGGCAGACCCAGACCATTCAGAGGATGCTGCCGCGCCTGCGGAAAGGAAATCTTCTCGTCGAGCCCGTAGGGAAGAATACGGCGCCGTCGCTCGTCCTGGCTACGGCCCGGATTTACCTTCAAAATCCCGAGGCCGTGGTGGCCGCGCTTCCCTCTGACCATCTCATCCTGGACAACCCGCTGTTTGCGAAAAAAATGTTGGCCGCCGCCGAGGCCGCCAGTCGTGAAAAAAGCCTGATCACGTTCGGGATCCCTCCCGCCTTTCCCTCCACGGGATACGGCTATATCCATTATTCGAAAGCCGGCCAAAAAAGGGTCGTCGGCGAGAAATTTTGCGAAGTCCTGGAGTTCAAGGAAAAGCCGGACTATGAGCAGGCCAGGCTCTTCATCGAATCGGGAGATTATTATTGGAATTCGGGAATGTTCCTTTGGCGGGCCGATGTCTTTGCCGAAAAACTCCGCAGCCATGCCCCCGATTTCTATGTCTACTGGCTGAAAATGTTGGAAGCGCTCAAGGCGAAATCCGCGGCCCGGATGAGGTCGATATTCGAGGAGATTCCCTCCATTTCCATCGATTATGCCCTCATGGAAAAGGCCAAGGGCGTGCTTGTCTGCGAGGGAAATTTCGGCTGGTCGGATGTCGGAGCCTGGTCCTCGCTGGCCGATATCTGGAAGAAGGACGATTTTGGGAATGCCTTCAAAGGAGAGTGCATCGTCCTTGACACGAGCAACTCAATCTGTTTCAATCCTGGAAAGCTCACGGCGTTTATCGGCGTCAAAGACCTCATCGTCATCAACACCAAAGACGCTTTGCTTGTCTGCCATAAAGACCAGGACCAGAGCGTGAGACAGGTCCTGGAAGCCCTGGCCAAGAAGGGGAAGACCAAGTACTTCTAAGCGAAGCCCTTCCTCTCAGCTCCTATGATCCCGGCCATCATTCGATGTTTCTGCGTCCCTTTTTTACCTTGACAGGGCGCTCTTTTTTCCATTATTAATAGTCTCTCATAATCCAGAAAAGGAAGGCCATCCATGTTTGTCTGGCTTTTTCATCGGATCACCGGCCTCATCTTGATCGTAACTCTCAGCTTCAAAATTTTCACGTCATTTTTCTTAATGACGAAAAACCAGAAGCCTGACTGGGCGCTCGTCCTTCACACGAATCCGCTCATCGACTCTCTGCTCATCGCCTCTGTCATCTTCCACGCCCTCTACGGGTTGAGGACGGTCATCATCGACCTCGGCGTCCGGAAGGAAAAGCTTCTCTTCTGGATTTTCACCATCCTCGGCTTTGTCCTCAGCGCCGGCCTGCTCGTGGTGTATTTCACTCGGAACTATTGATGATTAGTCACGACATCCTGATCATCGGCGGAGGCCTGGCCGGGCTTTCTGCCGCCCTTTCCAGCTCTGCCGGCCTTGATGTCGCCGTCATCTCCAGAGTTCATCCCCTGCGTTCTCATTCCGTGGCGGCCCAGGGCGGTATCAATGCGGCCCTGGCCAATAATCCCAAGGGACAGGATGACACTTGGGAGAAACACGCCTTCGATACGATCAAGGGCAGCGATTATTTGGCCGATCAGGACGCTGCCGAGCTGATGTGCCAAAAGGCCATCCCCACGATCTACGAGCTCGAGCACATGGGCACGCCCTTCAGCCGCTTGCCCGGAGGCTTGATCGCCCAGCGGCCCTTTGGCGGGGCCGGTTTTCCCAGGACATGTTACGCCGCGGACAGGACCGGCCACGTTTTGGTTCATACATTGTTCGAACAGTCCTTTCGGAAAAATGTCAAATTTTACAACGAATGGCTGGTCACCGAGCTGACCGCGGAAAACGGCAAGTGCCGCGGCGTC